>NZ_JADBQN010000031.1:797-44554 GCF_014895915.1 Enterobacter cloacae complex sp. P13B | reverse complement strand
ATCCTTCCCCCACCACCATCACTTCAAAAAACCCGAACAAAATCGAACCGAGTCCGCCTTCGTAGGCCGGGTAAGGCGCAGCCGCCACCCGGCGACAGACAACTACATTGGCGGCAAACGACGCTTCACTGGCGAACTTTTCACAATCGACGTATTACATTGGGCATGCTCTGCCAGCCCGTCCAGCAGCGCATCCAGTTGTTCTATCGATCGCACCACCAGCCTAATCACAAAGCAGTCTTCCCCGGTCACCTTGTCGCTCTCAATACACTCCGGCATCGCCTGTATGTATTTATCCACCTTATGCAACAGCCCCGGCAAAGGCCGCACGCGTACCAGCGCCTGCAGCGTATACCCCAGCGCCGCCAGATTCACCCGTGCGCCATACCCCTGAATCACACCGCGCTCTTCCAGCCGCTTCAGACGCTCTGCCGTGCTGGGTGAGGTCAGCCCGATGCGGCCGCTGAGCACCTTCAACGACATGCGCGCATCCTCAACCAGGCAGGCTAAAATTTGCCGATCGATATCATCAATAAGGTATTCCACTCGTTTCACCTAATTTAAAAATGCAATTAACACCTTCAACCTTATCTCATCCCTGTAAAACCCAACAGCGATTTCCGACAATAGCGTTATTAATCAGGAGGTGAATAATGCGTGATTTACATAAAGGCGTCTGGCAGATGAGTCTGGCGATGTTAATTTCCGGCTCTATCGGCGCGTTTGTTTTGCTCAGCGGTCTGCCGGTGACGGAAGTGGTGTTCTGGCGCTGCCTTATTGGGGCAATAGCGCTTTTCATTTTTATCCGGATAAGTCAAAAGCCCTTTAGCCCCCTCACCCGCACCACGCTGCTGCTGGCGATTCTCGGCGGTGTGGCATTAGTGGTGAACTGGCTGCTGCTCTTCGCAGCCTATGAGCGGATCTCTATTGGTCTTTCGACCGTGGTCTATAACACCCAGCCGTTTATGCTGGTCCTGATGGGGATGTTTTTAGGCGAGCGCGTCAGCGTGGTGAAATGGGGCTGGCTGTTCCTCGCCTTCGGCGGCGTGGTGATACTGCTCTCCAGCGAGCTGACCGGCACCCACGACACTGAATGGCTGGAGGGTATCGGTCTTGCAATGGCCGCGGCTTTCTTCTACGCGCTGACGGCAATCATTGCGCGCAAACTGAAAACAATCGCACCGCAGCATATTGCCTTTATTCAGGTGCTGACGGGCGTCGTGATGCTTATGCCGTTTGCCAGCCGGCCGTCATTTTCCGGTGATTTTCCCTGGCCGATCCTGCTGACGCTCGGCATCGTCCATACCGGCATTATGTATCAGCTGCTCTACAGCGCGATTCAGAAGCTACCTACCCCCATTACCGGCTCCCTGTCGTTTATCTATCCGGTGGTGGCGATCGTTGTCGATAACCTGGTGTTCGGACACTCGCTGAACCTGACGCAGCTGGCGGGCGGCGCGTTGATCCTGTTTGCTGCAGCGGGCAACAACCTGGGCTGGGGCGAAAAAAAACCCCGCGAATGCGGGGTTGGTATCAAGACGCTGAATTAGCGACGGGCACGCACAATCTGGTATTTGCGCGTCAGGTACTCCACCGGCGCGCTCCAGATATGCACCAGACGGGAGAACGGGAACAGCACAAACAGCGTCATCCCCAGCACAAGGTGAACACGGAAGATAAACGCCACGCCCTCCAGGTGCTCAGACGCTCCGCCGTGGAAGGTCACGACGGACTGCGCCCACCCCACCAGCTTCATCATTTCACTGCCGTCCATATGCTGCGCAGAGAATGGAATAGTCAGCAGACCCAGCGCGCACTGCACCATCAGCAGGGAGAGGATCAGGATGTCCGCTGCAGTGGTGGTTGCACGCACGCGCGGGCTGAACAGACGACGTTTCAGCAGCAGCAGGCCACCCACAAGGGTCATCACACCGCAGGTACCACCGGCGATCATCGCCATCTTCTGCTTCACTTCAATCGGCAGCCACGCTTCGTACATCCAGTGCGGCGTCAGCATCCCAAGGAAGTGACCGGCAAAAATCCCCAAAATACCGATGTGGAACAGGTTAGACGCGACGTGCATCCCTTTGCGGTCCAGCATCTGGCTGGAGGCAGCACGCCAGGTGTACTGGCCGTAGTCATAGCGCAGCCAGCTTCCCACCAGGAACACGGTGCCCGCGATATACGGGTAAATGTCAAAGAAGAACATATTCAGGAAGTGCATTAGTGCCGTCCTCCGTTAGAGATATTCAAATATTGCGGGGCAACCGCGTCGGCAAAACGACGCTGGTGAGCGGAGATTTCAGACTCGCCGCAGTTCTGGTCAGCAAAGAATTTCACCTGCTCTTCTTCCCAGACCGCATCCAGCGCTTGCGGGGTATCGTCGCGGGCTTCATCCGCGATTTTCTCCGCCACTTTTTCACTGTCTACAGAGGCGTTCGCCAGCTTCACCAGCAGATCGAACAGTACGGCATAGCGGCTCTCGCGCTGCTGTAGACGCGCGCCGAGCAGCGCAAGAATCGGGGCGATATCCTGCAGACCGCCCAGCGCCTCTTCTTTCGGCAGCTGCGCCAGATACTCCAGGTACAGCGGCAGGTGGTCCGGAAGCTCGCGGCTGTCGAGCTGCAGGCCGTGCTGCTCGTACTGGGCCATCAGGTCCACCATCGCCTGACCGCGGTCGCGGGATTCCCCGTGAACGTGTTCAAACAGCAGCAGCGACGTCGCGCGCCCTCGGTCAAACAGCTGGCTGTAGTCCGCCTGCGCGTCGAGCAGATCGCGTGCCAGCAGATCGCGGAGGAAAACGCCCAGCTTCTGGGCATCCTCTTTATCCAGGTTTTCAGATGACGCGAGTGCATCAAAGAGTTCCTGTTGATGCTGCGCAAGCGCAGCGTCAGGGTACTCGAGCAGGCGCGAAACAATGACGAGTTCGATCATTGGTGCGGCTCCGTTTTGCTGGTCACATCCATCGCGTCGATGCGGCGGCTGTTGAACAGGTTGAATTTACTGTCTGACCCGTGGCAACCGTCGCCAAAGGTAAAGCCACACCCGCTTTTCTCCGGGAAGGCCTCGCGGGCCAGCTCGCGGTGGCTGCTTGGCACCACGAAACGATCTTCGTAGTTAGCGATTGCCAGATAGCGGTACATCTCCTGCGCCTGCGCTTCGGTCAGGCCGACCTCTTCCAGCGCGCGGGTATCGTTAACGCCGTCAACGGTTTCCGCACGTTTGAAGTGACGCATTGCCAGCATACGTTTTAGCGCCAGCAGCACCGGCTGGGTATCTCCGGCGGTCAGCAGGTTTGCCAGGTACTGAACCGGGATACGCAGGCTTTCCACGTCTGGCAGAATACCGTTGCTGCCCAGCTCACCCGCGTCCGCCGCAGACTGAATCGGAGACAGCGGCGGCACGTACCAGACCATCGGCAGGGTGCGGTATTCCGGGTGCAGCGGCAGAGCCAGCTTCCAGTCCATCGCCATTTTGTACACCGGCGACTGCTGTGCGGCGTCGATGACGCTCTGCGGAATGCCGTCTTTCAGCGCCTGCTCAATCACCTTCGGATCGTTCGGATCGAGGAAGACGTCCAGTTGACGCTGATAGAGATCTTTCTCATTCTCGGTGCTTGCGGCATTCTCAATCGCGTCCGCGTCGTACAGCAGCACGCCGAGGTAACGAATACGACCTACGCAGCTCTCGGAGCAGACGGTCGGCATACCGGCTTCGATACGCGGGTAGCAGAAGATGCACTTCTCAGACTTACCGCTCTTCCAGTTGAAGTAGATTTTTTTGTACGGACAGCCGGTGATGCACATGCGCCAGCCGCGGCACTTGTCCTGGTCGATCAGTACGATGCCGTCTTCTTCACGCTTGTAGATGGCACCGCTCGGGCAGGTCGCGACGCACGCCGGGTTCAGGCAGTGTTCGCACAGGCGCGGCAGATACATCATGAAGGTGTTTTCGAACTGGCCGTACATCGCCTTCTGCATGTTCTCGAAGTTCTGGTCTTTGGCGCGCTTTTCGAACTCGCCGCCCAGAATTTCTTCCCAGTTTGGACCGCTGGTAATTTTGTCCATGCGCTGACCAGTGATCAGCGAGCGAGGACGGGCGATCGGCTGGTGTTTGCTTTCCGGCGCGTTGTGCAGGTTCTGGTAGTCGTAATCAAACGGCTCGTAATAGTCCTCAATGCCCGGCAGGTGCGGGTTAGCGAAGATTTTACCCAGCAGCATTGCGCGGTTACCCATGCGCGGCTGCAGCTTGCCGTTGATTTTGCGGATCCAGCCGCCCTTCCACTTCTCCTGGTTTTCCCAGTCGGTCGGGAAGCCGGTGCCCGGCTTGCTTTCCACGTTGTTGAACCAGGCGTACTCCATACCTTCGCGGCTGGTCCAGACGTTTTTACAGGTGACCGAGCAGGTATGACAGCCGATGCATTTATCCAGATTCAGCACCATGCCGACTTGTGAACGAATTTTCATTTTACGCTCTCCTGTACCTGGTCATTACCTTCGCCGTCTAACCAGTTAATATTCTTCATCTTACGTACCACCACGAACTCATCGCGGTTCGATCCTACGGTGCCGTAGTAGTTAAAGCCGTAGGCCAGCTGCGCATAGCCACCGATCATGTGGGTCGGCTTCGGCGTAATACGGGTCACGGAGTTGTGAATACCGCCGCGCTGCTCGGTGATCTCTGAACCCGGCAGGTTCACGATACGTTCCTGCGCGTGATACATCATGGTCATCCCGGCCGGTACGCGCTGGCTCACCACCGCACGCGCCGTCAGGGCGCCGTTGCTGTTGAACACTTCAATCCAGTCGTTATCTTCGATACCCAAGTCTTTGGCGTCCGCTTCGCTCATCCAGACAATCGGACCACCGCGCGACAGGGTAAGCATCAGCAGGTTGTCGCTGTAGGTGGAGTGGATACCCCACTTCTGGTGCGGCGTCAGGAAGTTCAGCGCCTTCTCAGGGTTACCGTTCGATTTCGCGCCCATTACCGCTTTCACGGAGCGGGTGTCGATTGGCGGACGGTACACCAGCAGGCTTTCACCGAAGTCGCGCATCCACTGGTGGTCCTGATACAGTGACTGACGGCCGGAAAGCGTGCGCCATGGGATCAGCTCGTGAACGTTGGTATAACCAGCGTTATAGGACACATGCTCATCTTCCAGACCAGACCAGGTCGGGCTGGAGATAATCTTGCGCGGCTGGGCCTGAATATCGCGGAAGCGGATTTTCTCTTCCTCTTTATTCTTCGCCAGATGCGTGTGGTCGCGACCGGTAAATTCACTCAGGGCCGCCCACGCTTTCACCGCCACGTGGCCGTTGGTTTCCGGTGCCAGAGTCAGGATCATCTCCGCCGCATCAATTGCCGTGTTGAGCATTGGCTGGCCTTTGGCCGGGCCGTCTGCTTTGGTGTAATTGAGCTTGCGCAGCAGGTCCATTTCGCTCTGGGTGTTCCAGGCGATGCCTTTGCCGCCGTTACCGATTTTCTCCATCAGCGGACCAATAGAGGTAAAGCGCTCGTAGGTTGCCGGGTAATCACGTTCAACCGGAATGATGTGCGGCGCGGTCACGCCCGGGATCAGGTCGCATTCGCCTTTTTTCCAGTCCTTCACGTCAAGCGGCTGCGCCAGTTCGGCTGCGGAGTCGTGCTGGATTGGCAGCGTCACCACGTCGGTCTCTTTGCCCAGGTGACCTACGCAGACTTCGGAGAATTTCTTCGCGATGTCTTTGTAAATATCCCAGTCGCTTTTCGATTCCCACGCCGGGTCAACGGCGGCAGACAGAGGGTGAATAAACGGATGCATGTCCGAGGTATTCATGTCGTCTTTTTCGTACCAGGTGGCGGTTGGCAGCACGATATCGGAGTACAGGCAGGTGCTGGACAGACGGAAGTCCAGCGTCACCACCAGATCCAGCTTGCCGTCCAGACCGTTGTCTTTCCACTCCACTTCTTCTGGCTTCACGCCGCCCTGCTTGCCGAGGTCTTTACCCTGAATACCGTTCTCGGTGCCCAGCAGGTATTTCAGCATGTACTCGTGACCTTTACCGGACGAGCCCAGCAGGTTGGAGCGCCAGATGAACAGGTTGCGCGGATGGTTTTTGCCGTTCTCAGGCTGTTCTGCCGCGAAGCGGATGGAGCCTTCCTTGAGCGATTTCACGGTGTAATCCACCGGCGACATGCCCGCTTGCTTCGCCTCTTGTGCAATGCGCAGCGGGTTAGTGCCCAGCTGCGGCGCAGACGGCAGCCAGCCCATGCGTTCAGCGCGCACGTTGAAATCAATCAGGTGGCCGCTGTAGCGGGATTTATCCGCCATCGGCGACAGCAGTTCCTGCGCGGTAACCGTCTCGTAGCGCCACTGGCTGGAGTGGTTATAGAAGTAGGAGGTGCTGTTCATGTGACGTGCCGGACGCTGCCAGTCAAGGGCAAACGCCAGCGGCTGCCAGCCGGTCTGCGGACGCAGTTTTTCCTGGCCCACATAGTGCGCCCAGCCGCCGCCGCTCTGACCGACGCAGCCGCAGAAGATCAGCATGTTGATCAGACCGCGATAGTTCATATCGAGGTGATACCAGTGGTTCAGACCGGCACCCACGATGATCATCGAGCGACCGTGGGTCTTGTCGGCGTTTTCCGCAAACTCGCGGGCGATACGAACGATCTGCGCGCGCGGTACGCCGGTGATCTGCTCCGCCCAGGCCGGGGTGTAGGCCTTCACGTCGTCATAGCTGGTTGCGCAGTTTTCGTCGTTCAGACCGCGCTCCAGGCCGTAGTTCGCCATGGTCAGGTCATAGACGGTGGTGACCAGCGCGGTAGAACCGTCGGCCAGCTGCAGGCGTTTAACCGGCAGCTTGTGCATCAGCACGTTTTTTAGTTCGACCTTGTTGAAGTGCTCGGAACCTTCACCACCAAAGTATGGGAAGCCAACCTCGGCGATCTCGTCCTGGCTGCCCAACATGCTGAGGCGCAGCTCCGTCTCTTCACCGGTGGTGCCGTTGCGCTGCTCAAGGTTCCACTTGCCCTTCTCGCCCCAGCGGAAGCCGATAGAGCCGTTTGGCGCCACCAGCTCGCCGTTGCTGTTATAGGCAACGGTTTTCCACTCAGGGTTGTTTTCCTGGCCCAGCGCGTCCACCAGATCGGCGGCGCGCAGCGTGCGGCCCGCGGCATAGTAGCCCTCACGCTCTTCCAGCATCACCAGCATCGGCATGTCGGTGTAGCGACGCACGTAGTCGGTGAAGTACTGGCTCGGTTTGTCGAGGTGGAATTCGCGCAGCATGACGTGGCCCATCGCCATCGCCATCGCGGCATCGGTACCCTGTTTCGGTGCCAGCCACAGGTCGCACAGCTTGGCGATTTCCGCGTAGTCCGGGGTGACCGCAACGGTTTTTGTCCCTTTGTAGCGTACTTCGGTAAAGAAGTGCGCGTCCGGGGTACGGGTCTGCGGAACGTTAGAGCCCCAGGCGATGATGTAGCTGGAGTTGTACCAGTCGGCGGATTCCGGCACGTCGGTCTGCTCACCCCAGGTCTGCGGAGAGGCAGGCGGCAGGTCACAGTACCAGTCGTAGAAGCTCAGGCAGGTCCCGCCGATAAGCGACAGGTAGCGCGCGCCGGAAGCGTAAGAGACCATCGACATCGCCGGGATTGGCGAGAAGCCCGCCACGCGGTCAGGACCGTAGGTTTTTACGGTATAGACGTTGGAGGCGGCAATCAGCTCGTTCACCTCTTTCCAGGAAGATCGAACGAAACCACCGCGACCGCGCGCCTGCTTGAAGCTTTTCGCTTTGTCGGCATCTTCAATGATAGAGGCCCACGCATCAACCGGGTCGCTGTGCTGCACTTTCGCTTCACGCCACATTTTCATCAGGCGTTTGCGCATCAGCGGGTATTTCAGACGGTTGGCGCTGTAGAGATACCAGGAGTAGCTGGCCCCGCGCGGGCAGCCGCGCGGTTCATGGTTCGGCATATCCGGACGGGTGCGCGGATAGTCGGTCTGCTGCATTTCCCAGGTCACCAGACCGTTTTTAACGAAAATCTTCCAGCTACATGAGCCAGTGCAGTTTACGCCGTGGGTAGAACGGACGACTTTGTCATGCTGCCAGCGCTGGCGGTAACCGTCTTCCCAGTCCCGGTTGGTATCCAGAACCTGGCCGTGCCCATCGGCAAAAGTTTCACCCTTCTGTTTGAAGTAGCGAAACCGGTCCAAAAATTTGCTCATCGGGTATCTCCTGTATGGAGCCTGTGGCTCTCTAAATCGACATTGCTGATTTGCAGCGAAGGTAACGCCCTGAAAGAGGGGGAGAATTGATAACGATCAAGACGAAGAGGGACTGTAAAAGGAGGGGTTAGACCAAATACCACCAAAGCGGTATATTTTTAAAACGAATAAATGAATGATTTATAAAGATATTTATCATTCATCGTACAATAACCCCGGCAAAATTTAACATCTCAGGTATTAAGGGGTAGACATCCCTGCAAAGCGATGGCGATCACGGTGTTACCCGCAGATGACTGCTGTAAAAGCTTTCAGTATGTTGTAACTATTATTCAGTCGAAAAAAAACGCGGCCCGAAGGCCGCGTTAACGGATAATCACACTTACTTATTTTTCTTGGTATTACGGCCATATACCAGCCACGTAATCACGACGCAGGCGATATAGAAGACGAGGAAGACTTTCATGGCGCCAGCCGGAGATCCGGTCAGGTCAAGCGAGATGCCGAACGCTTTCGGAATAAAGAAGCCGCCAATTGCGCCAATAGCCGAGATAAAGCCCAGGGCCGCAGCCGTATCCGTCGCCGCTTCACGCATAGCCTGCTCTTCGCTTCCGCCCTGCGCTTTCACGCGATCCATCGTCAGCTTGCGGAAGATCACGGAGATCATCTGGAAGGTGGAAGCACTCCCCAACCCGGCCGTCAGGAACAGCACCATAAACACGCCGAAGAAGGCAAAGAAGTTACCGCCCTGCCCGTCAGAAGGCAGCGTCAGGAACAGCAGCGCGCAGAAGACTGCCATCACAATAAAGTTCACCAGCGTAACGCGAGTCCCGCCCAGACGGTCAGAGATCATGCCGCCCAGCGAACGCGCCAGTGCGCCAATGAACGGACCGAAGAAGGCGAATTGCAGGATCTGCACGTCCGGGAACTGGGTTTTCGACAGCATGGCAAAGCCCGCTGAGAAGCCGATAAACGAACCGAAGGTAGCCAGATACAGCAGCGCCATCACCCACAGGTGTCCACGCTTCAGCACCGGAAGCTGCTCGCTCAGGGATGCTTTCGACGCGCTCAGATCGTTCATAAAGAACCACGCAGCGAGGGTGAACACCACCAGGAACGGAACCCAAATCCAGGCCGCGTTCTGCAGGTAGAGGGAAGAACCATCCGCCTGCTCAACGCCGCCGCCACCGAAGGCGGCAAAAATAGAAACAGAGATCGCCAGCGGCGCAATCAACTGCATCACGCTTACGCCCATGTTGCCCAGACCGCCGTTAATACCCAGCGCGCCGCCCTGCTTCGCTTTCGGGAAGAAGAAGCTGATGTTCGCCATGCTGGAGGCGAAGTTAGCGCCGGCGAAACCGCACAGCAGGGAGATAATCACGAACACGCTGAACGGCGTGGAGGTATCCTGCACCGCGAAACCTAGCCACACGCAAGGGACGATCATGATGCCCGTACTGAACGCCGTCCAGCGACGTCCACCGAATACCGGGACCATAAACGCGTAAGGGACACGCAGCAGCGCGCCAGACAGCGACGGCAATGCGGTAAGCATAAACAGCTGATCGGTCGTGAACGTAAACCCTACTTTCGGCAGGTTTACCGCGACCGCGCTAAACAACATCCATACGCAAAACGCTAAAAGCAGACACGGAACGGAAATCCACAGATTCCGGCTTGCTACACGATGGCCGCGCTGTTGCCAGAACGCCGGATCCTCTGGACGCCAGTCTGTAATAACGGCACCATTTTCCCTTTCGGGAGCGGATGAGTGACTCATAGACACCTCTGATTCTCGAATGATGCTGCAAACATTAGGGTTTTAGGGCGGCGGTAAGTTGATATAAATCAAAGGAAAAGTGCGGGGATTTGCGGCGCAAAAAAAGGGGTTATCCTTAGTGAGTAGGATAATTCGGTAAAAAAGACGTGGTTTTTCACTGCACTGAAGGTTCCTTGCTACCACCGCTTCTTCACCTATACTCCGTTGGCAATTTAGGGGTAATCCTTTATTGGTATGGGTATACTCCAGGGTATGCACCAGAATAGCGCCATTCCTGCAAGCAGGCCACGTCAGGAGCCCGGCAACTCTATGTTAAAAAGATGTTTATCACCGCTGACTCTCGTCAATCAGCTAGCCCTGATTGTTTTGCTGTCTACCGCCCTTGGCGTGGCCGGCATGGCGATTTCCGGCTGGCTGGTACAAGGGGTACAGGGTAATGCACATGCCATCAACGAGGCAGGTTCTCTACGCATGCAGAGTTATCGTCTGCTGGCGTCGGTCCCCCTGACGCAGGACGATCGGCCCTTAATTGATGAAATGGAGCGCACGGCCTTCAGCCCCGAACTGGAAAACGCCGCCATTCGCGCCGGCCAGCAGTCCCAGCTGAAAGCCCTGCAGGGCTACTGGCACACCCAGCTGGAACCCGGTCTGAAACAGGCGCGCAGCACCGAAACCGTTGCGCAGGACGTAGCGGGTTTCGTCTCCCGCATTGACGCGCTGGTCTCCTCTTTCGACCAAACCACCGAATTACGCATCGACCGGGTGGTAATGGTACACCGTGCCATGGCGCTGTTTATGGGCCTGCTGCTGATCTTCACCATTATCTGGCTCCGGGCGCGGCTGCTGAATCCCTGGAAACAGCTGCTGGCGATGGCGCGCGCCGTAACGAACAGAGATTTTACCCAGCGCACGCACATCAGCGGCCGCAACGAGATGGCCATGCTCGGCCAGGCGCTGAACACCATGTCGGCGGAGCTCTCCGAAAGCTACGCGGTGCTGGAGCAGCGCGTGCAGGAAAAAACCGCCGGGCTGGAGCAGAAAAATGAGATCCTCTCCTTCCTGTGGCAAGCCAACCGTCGGCTGCACATGCAAGTGCCGCTATGTGAACGCCTTTCGCCGGTGCTTAACGGCCTGCAAAATCTGACCCTGCTGCATGACCTGGAGCTGCGGGTTTACGATGTGGAAGATGAAGATAATCATCAGGAGTTTACCTGTCAGTCCGACATGTCCTGCGATGATAAAGGCTGCCACCTGTGCCCGCGCGGCCTGCCGCTGCAGGCTTCTGGCGGCACTACCCTGAAGTGGCGGCTGACGGACAGCCACACCCAGTACGGTATTCTGCTGGCCACCCTGCCAGCCGGACGTCATCTGAGCCACGACCAGCAGCAGCTGGTAGACACCCTGGTTGAACAGCTAACGGCCACGCTGGCGCTCGACAGGCACCAGGAAAAACAGCAGCAGCTGATCGTCATGGAAGAGCGCGCGACCATCGCCCGCGAGCTCCACGACTCTATCGCCCAGTCGCTCTCCTGTATGAAAATGCAGGTGAGCTGCCTGCAGATGCAGGACGCGGAAATGCCGGAAAGCAACAAACAGCTGCTGAGCCAGATCCGCAACGAGCTGAACACCTCCTGGATACAGCTGCGCGAGCTGCTGACCACCTTCCGCCTGCAGCTGACCGAGCCGGGGCTGCGCCCGGCGCTGGAATCCAGCTGCCAGGAATTTAGTGCCCGGCTTGGCTTCCCGGTGAAGCTGGATTACCAGCTGCCGCCGCGGTTTGTCCCTTCCCATCAGGCGATTCATCTGCTGCAGATCGCCCGCGAAGCGCTGAGCAACGTGCTCAAACACGCTGAAGCGACGGCGGTTACGGTTACCGTCAGCCAGCACGCTAATCAGGTCAGGCTGACGGTTCACGACAACGGTCGCGGCGTGCCGGAAAATGCCGAACGCACTAACCACTATGGTTTAATCATTATGCGAGACCGCGCCCAAAGCCTGCGCGGTGATTGCCAGGTTCGACGGAGAGAGACGGGTGGCACGGAAGTTGTGGTCACCTTTATTCCCGAAAAACCGCTTACAACTGCTCAAGGAGAAACCCATGACTAATCAGGAACCGGCATCCATCCTGTTGATCGACGACCATCCGATGCTGCGTACTGGCGTAAAACAGCTGGTCAGCATGGCACCCGACATTACCGTGGTGGGCGAAGCCAGCAACGGTGAACAGGGTATTGAGCTGGCCGAATCCCTCGATCCGGATCTGATCCTGCTCGATCTCAACATGCCCGGCATGAACGGTCTGGAAACCCTCGACAAGTTGCGCGAGAAATCCCTTTCCGGTCGCGTGGTGGTCTTTAGCGTCTCCAACCACGAAGAGGATGTGGTCACGGCGCTGAAGCGCGGCGCGGATGGCTATCTGCTGAAGGATATGGAGCCAGAAGACCTGCTGAAGGCGCTGCAGCAGGCCGCCGCAGGCGAGATGGTGCTGAGCGAGGCCCTGACGCCGGTGCTGGCCGCCAGCCTGCGGGCGAACCGCGCCACCTCTGACCGCGACGTCAGCCAGTTAACCCCGCGCGAACGCGATATTCTGAAGCTGATTGCCCAGGGCCTGCCGAACAAAATGATCGCCCGCCGCCTGGATATCACCGAAAGCACGGTTAAAGTGCACGTGAAGCATATGCTCAAGAAAATGAAGCTAAAATCCCGCGTTGAAGCCGCGGTGTGGGTCCATCAGGAACGTATTTTTTAAGCATTACTCATCCGGCAGCAGCTTCCAGCGCGGGTCGTCGTCAGGTAATGCGACCAGCGGCTGCACCACAGCGAGCGTGATCTCATTGGATGAGACGCGCTGGCCCTTCGCATCTTCCACCACCGCCGAGAGATGCCAGCGGTTTGTCGCCCCTTCAGCGTCATTCCAGGCAGGCATGATCACGCTCCAGCCGTCGGTGCTGTCACTTTTACCCGGGGACGTCAGGCTCAATGCCTGGGTATCACCCTGCCAGTGGATCTGACGAATTCCGTGAGTGCTGCGAACCTGCAGCTTCAGCATGACGGTTTCGCCCCCTTTGAGATCCCACGGCGGGGTTGCCAGCCAGACGGAGAGCGTTTTACGCTGGCGGAACTCCATCACCGGCAGGCTGTTACGCTCCGGCGAGTCATAGCGGCTTCCGCGCAGGGATCGCGTGGCCGCGACCTCTCCGGCGGAGAGCTGCTTAACCAGCGGCACGCCGAAGCGATAGTTGAGCTTCAGCCCGAGGTTATTCTGGCTCTCTCCGCTTTCGCCCTGCTTATGCCCGGCGGTCAACGTCACCAGCGGCACGGGGGTATAGTTAAGCCCGAGATTGACCGCCACCGGGTTGTGATACCCGGTTCCGCTGTTGAAGAGGTCAACGTTGTCGCCAAAATATTGCTCAAAGCTGACGCTGGTGTTCAGGTGATGAAACCACGGCAGCCAGGCTTTGGCGGTCACGTCATATCCCCGCGCCATGCGCTGCTCCTGGACGTCAGAGCTGTCGCGCCAGCCGGCAAAAGGCTGATAATAGTTAGCCGACAGGCGCAGATTTTCTCCCCACACCTCCGCACCCAGCCCGGCACGCTGCAGGTTCTCATCCAGCAGATTGTCGTAAAAGGTGTTGTAGCCCAGCAGCCATTTTCCGGCCACCCAGCGCTGGCCGATTCCGGCGTTACTGACCAGGCCATCCGTCTGCTGCGTCAGGCCGAGCTGGCTCCAGCTCAGGTAACGGTTGTTATCGTTCCAGGGGATAAACCAGCTCCCACTGCTGCCGTTGAATTTCCCGTCGTTATCCACCAGCAAATTGACGCTGGCATTCCCCCAGGGTGACAGCCAGGATTCAATCTGCTGGTTCACCTCGCCGCTCACCGCGTCGCGCACCTGACCAAAGGCAAACTGCCGCGCCTGCTCGCCCGTAGTCAGGCCGTTGTCGGTCATACTGGCTTCACCAAAGGCTTTCGCCATTTCGGCGAGATGCTTTTCCCCTTCCCCGGTGGGGGCTGCCATACCGAGATCGGGGAGATTATCCCCGTTATTATCAAAGGGATTTTGTGCCTGCTGGATAAAGGAATTCGGCGCACCGTGAACGGCTCCGGCAGTAACAAGGGAGAGTAAAACCAGCGTTCGGAAAGGGGGAGAAACAGTCATCAATGTCGTAAGAATTACCCGGTGCTTACGTAAGAACACCAGGTACCTTAACGTGATTTCTCCCTCTTTGCAGCTTTACGGGGAATTTTCCGGAATTTCCTGAAACATTGTTTTGAGCTCAGGCACGCACGAACCGCAGTTCGTGCCGCACCGTAGCGTCGCCCCCAGCGCGGTAACGGAACCGCAGCCTCCGGCAATCGCCTCCCGTATCGCGTTTTCTCCAACGCTGAAACAGCTGCAGATGATGCGCCCCGGATCTGTAACCTTCCCCACGCCCTGCCCGTTCAGCAGCGCATGGCGCTCAGCGGGTGTCGAGGGTGGTGACTGAAAAGCGGCTTCTATCACCGGGTGCGCCAGATCGGGCAAGGCGGTCCCTTCCCAGAAACCCAGCATCAGATGGCCGTTATGCCAGGCCAGTACGCTGCTGCGTTCCCCGGTTTGCGCAACCTGCAGCTGCCAGCCCCGGCCGCTGGCATAGTCCATGACCCACGACAGCAGCGGCTTTTCACCCGCTATCGTCATTCGCGAGGCTTTACGCCACCAGTGAACCCAAGAGGGGATTTCCGGCCATTCCCGGGCATAGAGCTCCCCCTGCCAGGCGGGCTGCCAGGGCATGATTCTGACGGCGGTTTGCTTACTCTCCGGCTGCCCGGAAGCCGGATCGATGCGCCCTTCCACCAGCGCGTTAACCTTTCCCTGGCGGGCAAACTCAGCGTTCCAGTGCATAGGAGCAAACGCTTCGCCTTCCCGTATTCCGTCGTTGATTCGTACTCTGGCCACCATCACGCCGCGCGGCGAGCCGATCCGCGCCAGCTGGCCGTCGCACAGTGAAAACCGAATGGCGTCTGCGGCGCAGACCTCAACAAACGGCTCCGCGATATGCTGCATCAGCCGGGGCACGTATCCCGTACGGGTCATGGTGTGCCACTGGTCGCGGATACGGCCAGTGTTGAGGATCGCCGGGTATAGCGCGGTAGCCGTCGCGCCGTGCGGCAGCGGATCGACAGGCACTACGTTTCGACGCGGTAAATTTCCCGTCGGCCACTGGTACGGCTCAAGCGTCTCCCACGCTTCACGGGTTAACCCCGCCAGTTCCTGAAGGTTCAACGCCCGCGCACCGTCATTTTCAAACGCCGTCAGCGCCGCATGTTCGCAAAAAATCTCCTGCGGATGTTGCCAGGCAAAGGCCTCGCCGTAGCCCAGCCGTTTTGCAATCTGAGCCACGATCCACCAGTCCGGCTTCGCCTCACCCGGCGCGGGCAGAAACGCGCGCTGGCGCGAAATGCGCCGCTCGGAATTGGTCACCGTGCCGTCCTTCTCCCCCCAGCCCAGCGCCGGAAAACGGATATGGGCGAACCGGCTGGTGTCGGTATCTTTCATCACCTCAGAGACAATTACCAGCGGACAGGCCGCCAGCGCCTGACACACCGCGTGGCTGTCCGGCAGCGATACGGCAGGATTGGTGCCCATGATCCACACCGCCTTCACCTCGCCGCGGGCGATGGCGTCAAACAGTTCCACCGCCATCAGCCCCGGCGTCTGCGCCAGCCGTTCCGTTCCCCAGAAACGCGCCACCCGCGAAAGATCGTCCGGCTCGAAGCTCATATGCGCCGCCAGCTGGTTCGCCAGCCCGCCCACTTCCCGGCCGCCCATGGCGTTTGGCTGTCCGGTCAGCGAAAATGGGCCGCAGCCCGGACGGTTGAACTTCCCGCTGGCAAGATGCACGTTAATGATGGCGCTGCACTTGTCGCTGCCGCTGGAGGACTGGTTGATCCCCATGGTGTAGAGCGTAATGGCGCGAGGCACGGTAACAAACCAGTCGTAAAAGGTACCAATATCCTCTGCCGGAAGGTCGCAAAACGCCGCCACGCGGGCAATCGGCCACTCATCAGTGCCCTGGATCAGATTGAGCAACCCCACAAACAGCCCGGCGTCGCTGCCGGGTTTAAGCGCCAGATGCAGGTCGGCAATATCGCAGGTAGCGGTTTTACGCGGGTCAATCACCACCACCTTCATCTGCGGGTTGTTGTGCTTTGCCTGCACCAGGCGCTGATAGAGCACCGGATGCGTCCAGGCCGCGTTCGAGCCGGCCAGCACCACCAGATCGCTGTTTTCCACATCCTCGTAGCTGCACGGCACCACGTCTTCGCCAAAGGCGCGCCTGTAGCCCACCACCGCCGAGGACATGCAGAGCCGGGAGTTGGTATCGATGTTCGCCGCGCCGATAAACCCTTTCATCAGCTTGTTGGCGGCATAGTAGTCCTCGGTTAACAGCTGGCCGGAGGCGTAAAACGCCACCGCCCGTGGCCCCCATGTGTCGATGATCTCCCGCAGTCGCTCGCCCGCCGCGTTCAGCGCCTGGGACCAGTCCACCTCAAGTCCATCGACAACGGGGTACAGCAATCGCCCCTGCAAGCCCGTTGTCTCCCCCAGGGCCGATCCTTTCACGCACAGGCGGCCAAAGTTTGCAGGGTGGGTGTCGTCCCCCCGAACGCTGACCGCTCCATCCTCCACGCTGGCGATCACGCCGCAGCCGACCCCGCAGTAGGGGCACGTTGTCCTGGTTTCCGTCATGAGGCCTCCGCGCGCATCACCAGCTCTTCGTTGCCGACCCACACCTTGCCATTTTCAATTTTGACCGGCCAGGCGCGCACCGCGGGTTCGCCGTTCTCCACCTGACAGCCGTCGCGCAGGCGAATGCGCTGCTTGTAGAGCGGAGAAATAACCACCGGTTCGCCCGCCGCATCGCCGAGGATGCCGCGTGACAGCACATTCGCACTGCTGCCCGGCTCCAGGTCGTCCAGGGCATAAACGGACGTGCCAAAGCGGAACAGCGCGATCGGTTTACGGCCAAGACGCGCGCCAATGCCCGCCTGCTCCGGGATATCGTCAATGCCGCAGATTTCCTGCCAGCGCTTGCTTTCGTCCGACGGCGCGACGTTCACCGCGGTGCGGAACAGCGCCAGGCGGTCAGGATCGTTGAGCGTGGTTTGCCATTCGCATTGGTACGTCTCGACTACCCGGGCCATCTCCTGCTCAAGCTCGTGGGCGATGCCGAGACTGTCGTTGAGGATCACCTCACGCAGATAGTCGAGGCCGCCCTCCAGGTTGTCCATCCAGGTACTGGTGCGCTGCAGGCGATCCGCCGTGCGGATGTAGAACATCAGGAAACGGTCTACGGTGCGGATCAGCGTTTCGTCATCCAGATCGCTGGCGAAGAGATCCGCATGGCGAGGCTTCATCCCGCCGTTGCCGCACAGATAGAGGTTCCAGCCTTTGTCCGTGGCAATTACCCCCACGTCCTTGCTCTGCGCCTCCGCGCACTCGCGGGTGCAGCCGGAAACGGCCATTTTGATTTTGTGCGGGGCGCGCAGGCCCTTGTAGCGGTGCTCCAGCCTGACCGCGAGACCAGTGGAATCCTGCACGCCGTAGCGGCACCAGGTCGACCCGACGCAGGATTTCACCGTGCGCAGGGATTTCCCGTAAGCGTGCCCGGTTTCAAACCCGGCCTCCACCAGCGCCTGCCAGATCTCAGGCAGCTGTTCCAGGGTGGCGCCAAACAGGTCGATACGCTGCCCGCCGGTGATTTTGCTGTACAGGCCGTAGCGTTTCGCAATCTGGCCGATGGCGATCAGCCCGTCGGCGGTCACTTCTCCTGCGGGCATGCGCGGCACGATGGAATACGTCCCGTCCTTCTGGATATTGGCGAAGTATCGGTCGTTGGTATCCTGCAACGGCAGGTGCGCCGGTTTGAGCAGATACTCATTCCAGCAGGAGGCCAGCACGGACCCCACCAGCGGCTTACAGATCTCGCACCCGTGCCCCTGACCGTAGCGGCTGATAAGCTGGTCGAAGGTTCGGATATGGTTGACGCGTACCAGATGGTAAATCTCCTGGCGCGAGTACGGGAAGTGTTCGCAGATGTCCTTTTTCACCTCCACGCCCTGCTCGGCAAGCTGGAACTCCATCACCTGCTTCACCAGCGCGCTGCAGCCCCCGCAGCCGGTCGCCGCTTTGGTGCACTGCTTAACGGCGCCGATATCCGCTGCGCCCGCGCTCACCGCCCGGCAGATATCGCCTTTGCTGACGTTATGACACGAACAGATCTGCGCGCTTTCCGGCAGCGCCGCCACGCCCAGCGCTTTTGGCGCGCTGCCTGACAACGCGGGTAGTATCAGCGTTTCCGGCTCTTTCGGCAGGCTGATGCCGTTAAGCATCATCTGCACCAGCGTGGCGTATTCGCTGGCATCGCCCACCAGCACGCCGCCGAGCAGCGTTTGGCCGTCGTGGCTGACCACGATTTTCTTGTAGATTTGCTGCGGGCCGTGCGTCCACTGGTAGCTTAGCGCCCCCGGCGTGCGCCCGTGAGCATCGCCAAACGACGCCACGTCCACGCCGAGCAGCTTGAGCTTAGTGCTCATATCTGCCCCGGTGAAGGTCTTATCTTCGCCCGCGAGCGCGGCGGCGGCCACGCGCGCCATCTGGTAGCCCGGCGCCACCAGGCCAAAGATTTTCCCCTCCCACAGGACGCATTCACCGATGGCAAGCACGTTCGAATCGGAGGTCCGGCAGGCGTCATCAATGCAGATCCCGCCGCGCTCGCCAATAGCCAGCCCGCTGCTGCGCGCCAGCGCGTCCTGAGGACGAATACCGGCAGAGAAGACCACCATGTCCGTTTCCAGCTGTTCACCGTCGGCGAAGCGCAGCACCAGCCCGTCGTCCGTCGCAGCAATTTCCGTGGTGGCTTTACTGGTGTGAACGCCAACGCCCAGCGCCTCGATTTTCCTGCGCAGCATCGCCGCGCCGTCATTATCAAGCTGCACCGCCATCAGATTGGGCGCAAACTCCACCACGTGGGTTTCCAGCCCGAGCTGTTTCAGAGCATTAGCGGCTTCCAGCCCGAGCAGGCCGCCGCCAATCACCACGCCACGACGCGAGCCCGCCGCGTGGGCCGCTATGTTGTCCAGGTCGTCAAGGGTGCGGTAGACAAAGCAGCCCGGCAGATCGTTGCCCGGTACCGGTGGTACGAACGGGTATGAGCCGGTCGCCAGCACCAGCTTGTCCCAGTGGGTCTCATGCCCGCTGGCGGTACGCACCACGCGCGCGTCGCGATCGATAGCGACGATCTGCTGCGAGAGGCGCAGCTCAATGCCGTTATCGGCAAAGAACTCTCCCTCCACCAGCGAGAGCGACGCCGCGCTTCGGCCGCCAAAGTATTCCGACAGATGCACGCGGTCATAGGCGGCATAGCGCTCCTCACCAAAGACAACGATCTGATACTGCTGATGCAGATTGCGGTTAACGCAGTCTTCGAGAAAATGATGGCCGACCATACCGTGCCCAACCACCACCAGAGTAGGTTTTGTCATAGCGTTCTGTCCTGCAACCTGCGGTTGCGTAGTGAAACGATCGAACAGCCAGTCCGCGCGTGCGGGCGCAGCCGTTGCCAGTAAATCGGTAAATGTTGCCGCGCTGCGGCAGTCGCCCATCAGCAGCACGCCAGCCAGCGCACCCTGATGGATCAGTAACCGACGATAGTGACGGGTTAGCGGATCCCAGGAACTCCAGACCACATCGTCCTCCTGCACCGCCGTGCGCCCGAGGCTGAACAGCTCCACGCCCGTCACCTTGAGGCGCACGCCGTTGTCGGTGAGGGCAAACGGCGCGGCTGTGTCGCCCGCCAGCCGCGCGGCGAGAATATCCGCCTGCGTCATACAGGGGGCGACCAGGCCAAAGGTCTGGCCGTCAATTTCGCAGCACTCGCCAATGGCGTAGACATCCGGTGCGGAGGTCCGCATCTGGCTATCCACCACGATGCCGCGCGCGCAGCGAACATCGCTGGCCCGCGCCAGCGCGACGTTGGGCTGCACGCCGGTCGCCAGCACCACGCGCGCAGCGGCGACGCGGCGTCCGTTGAACAGCGTCACGCTATTCCCGTTAATCGCCGCGATGCCGGAGGCGAGTTCAGAGCGCACGCCCCGCGCCGCCAGCGCCTCTTCAAGCAGTACGCCCGCCTGCTGGTCCAGCTGCTGCTCCATCAGCCACGGGCCGCGATGAACGAGCGTGACGTTGTCACCTGAACGAGCCAGCGCTGCCGCCGTCTCTACGCCGAGCACGCCGCCCCCCAGCACCACCGCCGGACCGGCGATCGCCTGAATGGCGCGGGTATCCTCCAGGGTACGGAACGTGAAGACGTGCGGCGCATCGCCCCCAGGAATCGGCGGCACAAACGGCGTTGACCCGGTGGCAAATACCAGCGCATCCCAGCCCAGCGTGCGGGCGGTGGTTTGCACTTCCCGCGCGTCCACGTTCACGGCGAGTGCCTTTTCGCCCCGCAGCACCGTCACGCCGCGCTCCTGGTACCAGTGGTCATCCTGAAGGCAGATGCCCGCAGCCGTTTTTTCCCCTCCCAGCACCGGCGAAAGCTGGATGCGGTTATAGGCATGCTCCGGCTCGTCACCGATGACGGTGATAGCGAACCGACCGGAAGCTCGCCCGGTGAGCGAAGCAATCAGCCGGGTTGCCGCCATGCCATTCCCGATAATGACCAGTCGCATCAACGCCCCCTCGTTACGCCGCTTTCGGCTGTTTTTCGTAGAGGAAATGGAGGATCTGCTGGCGCATGTGGTGATAGCGGCTGTCTTCCGCCAGCTGCACCCGGTTGCGCGGGCGCGGCAGGTCAACGCGCAGGATCTCCCCGACGGTGGCCGCCGGGCCGTTGGTCATCATCAGCACGCGATCGGAGAGCAGCACCGCCTCGTCCACGTCGTGGGTAATGAGCACGATGGTGGTGTTCAGCGCCTGCTGGATCTGCATCACCGAGTCCTGCAGATGGGCGCGCGTCAGCGCATCCAGCGCGCCGAACGGCTCATCCATCAGCAATACTTTCGGCTTCATCGCCAGCGCGCGGGCAATCCCGACGCGCTGCTTCATGCCGCCGGAGATCTCCCCCGGACGCTTGTGCAACGCGTGGCCCATCTGCACGCGGTCGAGGTTGTGCTCGATCCACTCTTTGCGCTCGGCCTTGCTCATGGTGTGACGGAACACCTGATCCACCGCCAGCGCCACGTTGTCGAAGCAGGTCAGCCACGGCAGCAGCGAATGGTTCTGGAACACCACCGCGCGCTCGGGCCCCGGCCCGGCGATTTCGCGGTTGTCGCAAATCAGCCCGCCTTCCGTCGGCAGCGCGATCCCGGCGATAAGGTTAAGCAGCGTCGACTTGCCGCAGCCGGAGTGGCCGATAAGACTCACGGTTTCGCCCTCGTGGATATCAAAAGAGACGTTCTGCAGCGCCAGAAACTCGCCGCTGGCGGTGGAAAAACGCTGGCTCACGGCCTGGACCTGAATTAATGGTTTCATGTTCGCTCCTTATTTTTCCTGCCAGCTAAAGCGACGGGCGATCAGCATCAGCCCCTGCTCCAGCAGCAACCCGACCACGCCGATGATGACGATGGCGATCAGAATGTTTTCGACGTTGAGGTTGTTCCACTCGTTCCAGATCCAGAAGCCGATACCCAGCCCCCCGGTCAGCATCTCGGCGGCGACAATCACCAGCCAGGCGATGCCGATGGAGAGGCGCACCCCGGTCAGCACAGCGGGTAGCACAGCCGGGAAGAGTATGCGGCGCATGATCGTCCACTCGGAAAGCTGCAATACGCGGGCGACGTTGAGGTAGTCCTGCGGAATGCGGCGCACGCCTTCGGCGGTGTTGATCACCATCGGCCAGATAGAGCAGATGAAAATGGTCCAGCTCGACGCGGGCTCCGCTTTCTGGAACAGCAGCAGGCCGATGGGCAGCCAGGCCAGCGGGCTGACCGGCCGCAGAAGCGCAATCAGCGGGTTGAACATGCGCGAGAAAAAGGTGAAGCGGCCAATCAAAAAGCCCAGCGGAATACCCGCCAGCGCTGCCAGGCCAAAGCCGATGGCGACGCGCTGCAGTGAAGCAAGCACGTTCCAGCCAATGCCCATATCGTTAGGCCCGTCGCGATAAAACGGGTCGGCAAACAGGGTAATGGCGGAATCAAGCGTGCTGAGCGGCGTCGGGAAGCCTTTGCTGTTTATCGCCGCCAGTTGCCAGAGCACCACCAGCAGCCCGAGGCCGAGCAGCGCCGGGATAACGCGCTGGAAAAAGTCGTTCATCCGGCGCGCTAAGGCGGGCGGACGGCGGCGAACTTGTACCGGAGGCAGGACAATCACTTCCCCGCTCTCTGGCGTCTCTTGTGGTTTCGTGTTTTGCAGATGCGGCATAATCAGGCCCCTTTACGGTGAATAGCGAAACGGCTGGCGTACCCTTCCGGATCGGTGCCGTTCCAGACGGTGCCGTCCATCAGCGTGCTGCTGCGGAACGGTGATGACGGCGTGGACACGCCCCCGACGGCGGTGGCGGCATCCTGCCAGACCGCGGTCTGGTTGATGCGCTGCGCGATGCCCGCGTAGTCCGGCGCGGCTTTGAGCAAGCCCCAGCGGCGGAACTGGGTTAAGAACCACATGCCGTCGGAGAGATACGGGTAGCTCACAGCCCCCTCGTTGAAGAAGCGGATCGGGTGCGCGTCCTGCCAGCGCTGGCCCAGGCCGTTGTCGTACTCGCCGAGCATACGCCCGGTGAGATACTGTTCTTTGCAGTTGAGCCACGCCCGGCGGGAGAGAATCTGCGCGGTTTCGCGTTTGTTTTCCGGGGACGCCTCGATCCAGCGCGCGGCCTCCAGCACCGCGCTCACCAGCGCCCGGGCGGTGTGCGGTTTTTTCTCCACCCAGTCGCGACGCGTGCCGAGGATCTTTTCCGGATGATCGGCCCAGATGGACTGCGACGTGGCGGCGGTAAAGCCGATACGGTCGTTAATCGCGCGCGCGTTCCACGGCTCGCCGACGCAGAAGCCCACCATGTTGCCGATGCGCATGTTCATCACCATCTGCGGTGGCGGCACCACCACCGTGCGCACGTCGTCAAAGGGGTTAATGCCCGCGCTGGCCAGCCAGTAGTAAAGCCACATGGCATGCGTCCCGGTCGGGAAGGTGTGCGCGAAGGTGTAGGTTCCCGGCGCCTGCTGCCCGATCAGCGTTTTCAGCCCGTCGAGATCGCGAACGCCCTTCTCCGCCAGATCGCTTGAAAGCGTGATGGCCTGGCCGTTCTGATTGAGCGTCATCAGGTTCGCCATCTGCTGCGGCTTGCCGGCGATGCCCAGCTCCAGCCCGTACAGCAGACCGTAAAGAATGTGTGCGGCGTCCAGTTCTCCCGCCACCAGCTTGTCGCGCACCGCCGCCCAGCTCGCCTCTTTGGTGGGAACGATGGTGATACCGTATTTTTTATCAAAGCCTTTTAACGCTGCGATAACCACCGGCGCGCAGTCGGTCAACGGGATAAACCCGACGCGCACCGTCTCCTGTTCCGGTTTATCTGAGCCAGCCGCCCAGGCAGCCTGCATAACACCCGGTAACAGCGCTGCGCCACTCGCCAGCATGCTGGCCTGCAAAAATCGCCGTCTCGACAAATCCGCCATAACCGCTCCCGAAAAAAAGCCAAAAAAAAGCGCCCGCCGTGCCGAAGCACCGCTGGACGCCTTTATCCCGAAGACAAATGCACCGCCGTTGGCGCACCGTCAAAAATGGTTAATTAAATAATGCAAAGCCAGTGCCAGGTTTGAAGACCCTCTTTCAGGGCCGAAAACCGGGTTTTGCCCGCGTTCGCGCACCTCAATCAAGCATAAAATGCCCGCTGATTGTGCAGCTACTCCTTTGGTGTTACCTGCCAGACGCTCTTCACCGTAAGCAGCGCGCGGGCGATATCGACCATGCGCTGGTTCTTGTCCATCGCCATTTTGCGCAGCGTCGTCCAGGCCTGTTCTTCACTCATGTTCTGGTGGGTCATCAGCACGCTTTTGGCTTTATCAATGGTTTTGCGCTCCTCAAGCGTATCGCGCAGCGACGCGAGCTGGCGAGAAAGCTGCTCTATCTCTCGTGCCTGCTGGCGAACCAGGGTCAGCAGCGGTTTATCCGGGTAGTGCGCCAGCAGATCGTCCTGTTCATCCCCGGGAAGCGGGTATGCCTCGTCGCGCCGAATACGCTCATCCACCGCGACCATCAGATCGGCGATGATCGTCTCCTCCAGCGCGCGCAGATGCTCCAGCCGCGCCGTTTGCAGCGCAAACCAGGCGAGTGCGGTATGGCCATTGTCTGCGGCAGGCTGGCGGGTACAGGCCACGCGCCGGAGCTGCTCCGTCTCACGATCGGGCTGACAATTAAGGGAGAACGAAGTCTGCACGTCGGCCTGGCTGTGGGAGAGAAAGATCTCAAAGCAGGCCTGCTGCCCGTCAATGCGGTCAACCAGCCGCTGGCGGGTCACATCCTCGAAAAAGCCCTGCGTGAAGCCAATCGCCCCCAGGGCCCGCTCTTGTCCCGCCAGCTCTTTCCCCTGCATCAGGCTATATAGCGCGACGAAACGGCCCGCGATTTGCGGGTCGTCAATGCTGTCATTAAGCTGCGGTACGATACTGAGCAGGTGGCGCAGCATGCGGGAGTAGTGCTCCATTGCCTGCGGAGCCGTCAGCGTTTGCCGATTTACACCGTCGCGCAGCGCAGGAAGCGTCTCCAGCGTGAGCAGCGCATTGCCGATACGTTCGCAAACGGCGCTTCCCGGAAAGGCGGACTGTTTTCCAAGAATGTCGTTCAGTGCAGCAAGGTTTTCGTCCACCAGCGCCCGGCTGGCTTTGCATTCAGGCGCATAGAGCTTACCCTGTGAGCAGAGCCAGACGTTAGATGCGCCGCGCTCGCACTGGAGCATATGCACCAGTTGGCTAATACCGCGCACCAGCACGTTCAGCTGCGCCAGCCTGCTGAGCTGCTCCCGGCGCATCCGCCTTGCGCGCTGGAGCCATTCGGTTGCACCTGGCGAAATGCCAGCCATTAATGTCATGCTTACTCTCCCGGACAGCGAAACTCCGGGGAAATTAAGCAATATTCGTGCCTTTATAAGAACAGGAGTCAACATGCAGAAGATTGTGATCGTCGCCAACGGGGCGGCCTATGGCAGCGAATCCCTTTTCAACAGCCTGCGCCTGGCGATCGCGCTACGCGAAAAAGAGAGCGACCTGGTACTGCGGATATTTTTAATGTCCGATGCCGTGACCGCCGGGCTGAAGGGTCAAAAACCGGCGGAAGGCTACAACATTCAGCAGATGCTGGAGATCCTGACCGCGCAGGACGTGCCGGTAAAACTCTGTAAGACCTGCACCGACGGGCGCGGCATTACCGGGCTGCCGCTGATCGAGGGCGTAGAAATCGGTACGCTGGTTGAACTGGCCGAATGGACGCTGACCGCGGATAAAGTATTAACTTTTTAATAATAAACCCGTAAAAATATTATTTTCTTATGGACGCGGTTTCAGCATCAAGTTTACCTGCGGGGTTGCCGATAGGCATGGAAACAACACAGCAGGTATTTCACTTATGTTCAGATCCATTCGCGCACGCATTATCGCCGCGACGACAGGCTGCCTCGTCGTCGCCCTTCTTCTCAATACCGTAATTAACTTCCAGGTCACGCGCCAGGATAACCAGCAGTCCCAGCGCGATATTCTGACCAGCACCAGCGCCAGCCACAACATGGCGATTGCCGACTGGGTCAAAAGCAAAATGACGGTGATTACCTCCGCGCAGAGCATCGCGCTGGCTGACGATCCGGTTCCGGCGTTTAAGCAGCTTGCCCTGGCGGGCGGTTTCACCAACGTTTACGTGGGCTACGCCAGCAAGACGGCGAAATTCTCAGACCCGACAGGCGTCCCGGCGGATTATGACCCCACCGTTCGTCCCTGGTATCAACAGGTGGTGAGCACGGACGGCCCGGTGGTAACGGCACCCTACGTTGATGCCGGGACCGGGAAGCTGGTGGTCACGTTTGCCGTGCCGGTGAAGGAGAATGGCGCTCTGAAAGCGGTGGTGGCGGGCGATGTCGCTATGGATAGCGTGGTGGCGAACGTGCGCGGGATCCACCCCACGCCGGCCAGCAGCGGGTTGCTTCTGAACAGCGACGGCACGGTGATTGCCGCCAACGAGCCGGCCCTGACGCTGAAGCCGTTTGCCGAGACGATCAAAGGCATCGACCTTGCGGCGCTGAAGAGCGGTAACCCGGTCGACGGAACGCTGAATGACGAGGAAAAAACCTTTATCGCCTCAGCCGTGCCGGGCACGAACTGGCTCCTGGTCGTCGCCCTCGACAGCAGCGATGCCACCTCCGGCATGCGTTCCCTGCTGAAAGCGTCGGCGATTTCGCTGGTGATCCTCGCACTCCTGAGCGGCGCCATTGTTCACGTCCTGATTGCCCGCCTGCTGAAGCGCCTGTCCGACATTCGCGACGCGATGCACAACATTGCCAACGGCACTAACGATCTGTCCCAGCGCCTGCCGGACAGCGGCGATGACGAAGTGGCGCAAATTGCGCAGGCGTTTAACGCCTTCAGCGATAAGCTCTCGGTGGTGATGGTTCAGCTCCGCGACGCCAGCGCCTCGGTGAAAAACGCCGCGCAGGAGATTGCGGCAGGTAACCAGGATCTCTCCGGACGTACCGAGCAGGCGGCGTCCAGCCTTCGCGAAACCGCCAGCGCCGTGGAAGAGATCACCGCCTCTGTCACCCAGTCGAATGAATCGGCAGCAGAAGCCAACGATCAGGCCAGCAAAGCCTCTGCGGCCGCAGCGCGCGGCGGTGAGGTGGTTTCGCAGGCCATCAGCACCATGCAGTCCATCGAAGTGGCGTCCGCTAAGATTGGCGATATCACCAGCGTGATCGACGGCATCGCCTTCCAGACCAACATTCTGGCGCTGAACGCCTCCGTCGAGGCGGCGCGTGCCGGTGAGCAGGGCCGCGGGTTCGCCGTGGTCGCCGGTGAAGTGCGGAACCTCGCCAGCCGCAGCGCCCAGGCGGCGAAAGAGATCAAATCGCTTATCGACTCCACCACCGACAGCGTGGCCACCGGCTCGCGCTACGTGCATCTGGCCGGGGAAAGCATGGATGAGATCCGCTCCAGCATCGGCAGCGTCTCCGGCATCATGCGCGAGATCTCGATTGCCACCAGCGAGCAGATGAAAGGCATTCACGAGATCAACCACGCGGTGACCCATCTCGACAGAATGGTGCAGCAGAACGCCGAACTGGTGGTGCAGTCCGCCGCGGCCGCCAGCGCATTGCAAAGCCAGGCGGGCGACCTTGCTGAAACCGCCGGCCATTTCCGCATTTAATTTTCTTCAGGCGCGCGTTAAACAGGGTAAACGCGCGTCAGCTGAAAGGTTTCAGGAATTTTGTCATTTTTGTTTAATCGTTATGCCATTTTTTGATCAAAATCAGCATCCCTCGCTCCCCGCTTTGGTGTTATGCAATGAGTATTTTGTGAACAACATCACGCTCGGGATGGGCAAAATCGACGGGGTAGAAAATGGCACTGGTGAAAACAAGTTTGAAACTGTTTGGCGGGGATACGGTGGTGGTGCGTTGCTCAGAGCGCTGTCGTATTCATCTGATGAGTGCGAAAGCACAGAAACAATCCCAGGCGGATATTCTGACCGTGCAGGATGACAAGGCCTGGCTTACCGTGCCGTATACCGGCACGTGGGATGTGCTGATCGACAGCCACAGCCAGTCGCTGGAGCATTCGGTCAGCTACGTGGCAGCGTAATTTAAACGCCCGGCTCGCCGGGCGTATTCTCAGGCAAAACCCGGTCGCAGCGTGCTGTTGAGCGGGTTCCCTTCCAGCAGCGCCTTCACTTTCACCACCAGCTCATTCAGACAATCGTCCTGCATGCCGAGGCGGGTCAGCTCCTGATCGAGGGAGAAGAGATATTGCGCGTTGGTGCCCAGCGGCCCGCTGGCGGCGGCAATTAACGGGGCAATCACCTGCGTGCGGGTGTCCGCTTCATACAGCGGGTGGCGCGGATCCATAATAAATACCAGCGCGTTAACGGTGCGCCCGTCGTCGAGCTCCAGCTTGCACCAGCTCGGCATATAGCAGCCGGTGATCATCTCGCGCTTCCAGAGCAGCGTCAGCTCCTCTTCGAGCGTGGCATCCGGAAGGCGATACGCGACGCCCGTGGTGCGTCCGCCCTCTTTTAGTGCAAGCATGCGCCCTGGCTGACAGGCGCTGCCGCGTCCGGCCGTCAGGCGCAGGCAAAATGCGCGATGCCAGCCGGGCAGCGTGCCGGTTGCCGATTCAACAAATTCGAGAGCCGGGTTCCACATCAGTGAACCGTAGCCAAAAATCCATACCGGGCCATCATCCGGGCGGCAGGCAAGCGTAGCAGCGAGCGACGCCGCACGTTGTTCAGCTGACCAGAGAAGCGATTCCTCAATAGCACCAAATGCCGTCTTACAATCTGCCTTCATTAAGAAATCACGCGTTAACACTTTCCACCTCCGCCACTGCATGCTTCCTTGCGACATCTGTAATTCGCCTTCCCGGCATTCTGTGCTGGTCATTTTGCCAGCAGTCAAATTACGATAAGCAATTAGCGGACCAGTTGCAATACAACGGCAGTTCAACCGCCTGAAAAGTCAAAATGAAGGCAGCGAATAATTTCACGGCTATTTCTTCTTATGCCATTTATCATCGTCTCCTTTCTCATAGTCATGTTTTACTGCGGCCCAGGCGACCTTGTGCGCCGTCTCTTCCCGGCTGGCATCATCCCGCCGATCGTCTTTATCTTTGTACTGATCCCAGGCGCTGTTAAACGCTTCTTTGTAGATATCCTGCGCGTGTTCGGGCAGGACGTTTTTCACGTTATCGGGTAATTCGCGTTTCGTTTTATATGGCATCACTAACCTCTCTTTTGCCTAAAGAGTTAAGTGTGGACGACGATACGCCGGTGTGCCAGCCGGTCATAAACAATGAACGGATGAATTCCATAATTCATTGTTATTAAATATATATTTAAAAGAAACATCTTATTATAGGCATTAAACAAGAAAACCATAACAAAGGGTAAAATTAAGTAAAAAATAAAGGTTATTTAACAGATTTCTGTTAATTTATTGCCCTTAAAATCTATCTATAATTACAAGCACCTGCATTGATGGAGAAGCACATGACAGCAACACACGAGGCGGTAAAGACCCGCCACAAGGAGACGTCTCTCATTTTCCCGGTTCTGGCACTGGCTGTGCTGCTCTTCTGGGGAAGCAGTCAGTCACTGCCAGTGGTGGTTGGTATCAATATTCTTGCCCTGGTCGGTATCTTAACCAGCGCATTTAGCGTCGTTCGCCATGCGGACGTATTAGCCCACCGCCTGGGCGAGCCTTATGGCTCTTTAATTCTCAGCCTTTCCGTCGTTATTCTCGAAGTCAGCCTGATTTCCGCGTTGATGGCAACCGGCGATGCCGCCCCGACCCTGATGCGCGATACGCTTTACTCCATCATTATGATTGTGACGGGCGGCCTGGTAGGCTTCTCTCTGTTACTGGGCGGACGCAAATTTGCGACCCAGTACATGAATCTTTTCGGCATTAAACAGTATCTGATCGCCCTCTTCCCGCTGGCCATCATCGTACTGGTCTTCCCGATGGCGCTGCCGGGGGCAAACTTCTCCACCGGCCAGTCGCTGCTGGTCGCGCTGATTTCCGCCGCCATGTACGGCGTGTTCCTGCTCATTCAGACCAAAACGCACCAGAGCCTGTTTGTTTACGAACATGAAGATGACAGCGACGACGATGACCCGCACCACGGCAAGCCGTCGGCCCACAGCAGCGCGTGGCACACGGTTTGGCTGATCGTGCATCTGATTGCGGTGATTGCCGTCACCAAGATGAACGCCAACCCGCTGGAGACGCTGTTAACCGAGCTGAACGCGCCGGTGGCCTTTACCGGTTTCCTGGTGGCGCTGCTGATCCTCTCCCCTGAGGGTTTAGGTGCGCTGAAGGCGGTGCTGAACAATCAGGTGCAGCGTGCGATGAATCTGTTCTTCGGCTCCGTGTTGGCGACCATTTCACTCACCGTACCGGTGGTGACGCTGATCGCCTTTATGACCGGTAACGAGCTGCAGTTTGCGCTGGGCGCGCCGGAGATGATTGTGATGGTGGCCTCGCTGCTGCTGTGCCAGATTTCATTCTCCACTGGCCGCACCAATGTACTGAACGGCGCGGCGCATATGGCGCTGTTTGTAGCGTATTTGATGACGATCTTTGCGTAGTCTTTTTGCCCAGCGGCGCTGCGCTTACCCGGCAATATGTCCCATAAAAAAACCCGCCGAAGCGGGTTTTTTTATTAGTTGCTGGTATCCAGCTCGTCGAAGCTTTTCACCAGATCGTCAATCGCTTTGATCTGCTTCAGGAACGGCTCCAGCTTATCCAGAGGCAGCGCGGATGGGCCATCGCATTTCGCGTTAGCCGGATCCGGGTGCGCTTCAATGAACAGACCTGCCAGGCCGGTCGCCATACCGGCGCGCGCCAGCTCGGTCACCTGAGCACGACGGCCACCAGAGGCTGCACCAAACGGGTCGCGGCACTGCAGCGCGTGGGTCACGTCAAAGATCACCGGCGACTGGTTAGAGACGTTCTTCATCACGCTGAAGCCCAGCATGTCCACAACCAGGTTGTCGTAACCGAAGTTAGCGCCACGGTCGCACAGAATAATCTTGTCGTTACCGCCTTCGATAAACTTATCAACGATGTTACCCATCTGGCCAGGGCTCACGAACTGCGGTTTTTTCACGTTGATCACGGCACCGGTTTTCGCCATCGCGGCAACCAGGTCGGTCTGACGCGCCAGGAACGCCGGAAGCTGGATTACGTCTACCACGTCTGCCACAGGCTGCGCCTGCCAGGACTCATGCACGTCGGTGATCACTTTCACGCCAAACGTCTGCTTCAGCTCCTGGAAAATTTTCATCCCCTCTTCCAGGCCAGGGCCACGGTAAGAGTTGATGGAGGAGCGGTTGGCTTTGTCAAAAGAGGCTTTAAACACGTACGGAATGCCCAGCTTCTGGGTCACGGTCACGTAGTGCTCGCAGATACGCATGGCGAGATCGCGGGATTCCAGCACGTTCATACCGCCAAACAGCACGAACGGCAGGTCGTTTGCTACCTTGATATCACCAATGCTAACCACTTTTTGTTTCATAGGATCGCCTTATTCAGGTGTGAATCGGAATTAAGATTAATGCAGTGTAATTTGTTTGTGCGAGATCGCGTTGATCTGCGCGCGAATCATTTCGCTAATCGGATCTTCCGGACACTGCTCGACGAAATAGCTCAAATCGTTCAGCGCCACGTGCTCGCAGTCGAGCTGGGCATAGATAAGCCCGCGGTCGCGAATTTCGTACGGATCTTCCGGATTAAACTGCAGCAGCACTTCACTGGCACGCAAGGCCAGCTCCATCTGACGCTCTTCCATCAGCGCTGACTTCAGCGTATCCAGCAGCTTGCGAATGACTTCGGCGTTGTCTGCTTCGTCGAGATCTTCGTTAAAGAGCTCGGCCACCGGGCTGATGTTGCCTTTCAGCCAGACGTCCAGCGTATGCTCATCCAGCGTATCGCCGTTAAACGGATTAATGAGCCACATCTCACCGTCCAGCCACTCCGCACGCAGGATCATCTGCGTCGGGAAAATAACCGGCACCAGCGGAATATCCAGGCGGTGCGCAACCCAAAGCAAAATAGAGCCCAGCGCAACGGCGCTGCCCTGACGATTTTTTAAGACCTGGTCCAGCCATAATGCGTCAGACAGGCGATACACGCCACGCGTGTCGCAGAAACCCCATTCGCCGTAGAAAAGCTCCAGAAGCTTCTCTAATTGCCAGTCCTGCGGGCGCGCCTGATTGATCTCTTCACGCGCCAGGCTGACCAGATTCTCCAGCTCATCGTAGACGTACTGCGACGTAAAATCGTCGCGTATCATCTCCGAAATCAGGATCATGCCATCGCAAAGCGGCACTTTATTAAATTCGAAATCGGCTAAGGACCTCATGACTTACCCCAGTAACGACTGAGCGAACAATGACGCTCAGACGCGATAAAACTCAAAACGATGTAGATGATAACGCCAAACTGCCTTTCAGTCAGCCTTACGCCTTTATCAGTAAATGGCAGATACCCGGAACTCAAGACCACTGCCCCAGCGTCAGGCGTTCGTTGCCGCCGTAGTCGCGGCAGGTTTCGACAGCGGCGTAGCCTGCCTGGGTAAACAGTGCCCGCACGGATTCTCCCTGCGTCCAGCCATGCTCCACGAGCAGCCAGCCGCCGGGAAGCAAATGCTCTCGTGACGTTGTCACAATGTGATCAAGATCGGCTAATCCCGCGTTGGCGGCCACGAGCGCCGTCAGCGGTTCGAAGCGAATATCCCCCTGCGCAAGGTGCGGATCATGTTCGTCAATGTAAGGAGGATTGCTGACAATCATCGCAAATGAGCGGTTCTCCAGCGCGGCAAACCAGCTGCTTTGCAGCACCGTTACGTTGCTGAGCCCGAGACGTTCCACGTTACGCAGCGCCAGCGCCACCGCGTCGGGCATCACATCCACTGCCGTCACATCGCAGTCAGGCCGCTCGGTGGCCAGCGCCAGCGCGATAGCACCTGTTCCCGTCCCGAGATCGAGAATGCGGCAGGCCGCTGCGGGTAAACGTGCCAGCGCCTGCTCCACCAGACACTCGGTATCCGGACGCGGGATCAGCGTTGCCGCCGAGACGTAAAGCGGTAGCGACCAGAACTCGCGCTCACCGACAAGGTGCGCCACCGGCTCGCCGTTTTTACGGCGGGCAAGCAGCGCGGCGAGCCGTGCTTCCTGATCTGCGGTCAGCTCAGTTTCGCCGAATGCCAGCAGGTACGTGCGGGCTTTACCCGTCACATGCTCAAGCAAAATTTCGGCGTCGCGCTTCGGGCTTTCGCTTTTGCAAAGCTCACCGGCCGCCTCGCGTAACCAGCGCTGAAAATCCATTATTCCTGCTCGGACAGCGCCGCCAGCTGGTCGGCCTGGTATTCCTGCACGATAGGCTCAATCAGCATATCCAGCTTCCCTTCCATCACCTCGTCCAGACGGTACAGGGTCAGGTTGATGCGGTGGTCGGTCACGCGCCCCTGAGGGAAGTTGTAGGTGCGGTTACGGTCGCTGCGATCGCCGCTGCCCAGCAGGTTACGACGCGTAGAGGCTTCCGCCTGCTGACGCTTCGCCATTTCCGCCGCGTGGATGCGCGCGCCCAGCACGGACAACGCTTTGGCTTTGTTTTTGTGCTGCGAACGTTCGTCCTGACACTCCACCACGATGCCGGTCGGCAGGTGGGTAATGCGGATGGCGGAGTCGGTGGTGTTAACGTGCTGACCGCCCGCCCCGGAGGAGCGGAAGGTATCAATACGCAGGTCCGCCGGGTTGATGTCCGGCAGTTCCGCTTCCGGCAGCTCCGGCATCACCGCCACCGTACAGGCGGAGGTATGAATACGGCCCTGAGATTCGGTGGCCGGAACGCGCTGCACGCGGTGACCGCCGGATTCAAACTTCAGACGACCGTATACGCCGTCGCCGCTGATCTTGGCGATAACCTCTTTGTAGCCGCCATGTTCGCCTTCGTTGGCGCTCATGATCTCCACGCGCCAGCGGCGCGATTCGGCGTAGCGGCTGTACATGCGGAACAGATCCCCGGCAAAGAGCGCCGCTTCGTCACCGCCGGTACCGGCGCGCACTTCGACAAACGCGTTACGTTCATCGTCCGGATCTTTCGGCAGGAGCAGCACCTGAAGCTGCTGCTCCATCTCTTCGGAACGCGCTTTTGCATCCTGCAGCTCTTCCTGCGCCATCTCGCGCATCTCAGGATCGTCGAGCATCATCTGCGCGGTTTCAATATCTTCCTGAACCTGTCGCCAGTCGGTAAAGCATTTTGATACATCACTCAACTGCGCATATTCACGCGAAAGCGCGCGAAAACGTTCCTGGTCTGCGATAGTCCCGGCATCGCCGAGCAGCGCCTGTACTTCTTCATGGCGCTCGTGCAGAGCTTCCAGTTTAGCGACGATAGAAGGCTTCATAGGCGTAAGTGCACCTTGTCTTAGAAAATGGGTATAGGGCGCTATTCCAGCCCGAGGCTGTTGCGCAGAATAGTCAGGCGTTCATCATCCCCGTCACGGGCAGCCTGTTGAAGAGATTTGGTTGGCGCATGGATCAGGCGGTTGGTCAGCTTCCACGCCAGATCCTGCATAATCGCCTGCGCGTCGCCGCCCTGTTCCAGGGCCGCTAACGCTTTGGCAGTCAGGTCATCACGCACCTGCTCCGCCTGCCCGCGGTACTCGCGGATGGTCTCGCTGACGCTTTGCGCGCGCAGCCAGGCCATAAATTCGCTGGTTTCCTGCTCAACAATGGTTTCCGCCTGCACCGCCGCCGCTTTACGCTGGGCGAGGTTGTGCGAAATAATGCTTTGCAGGTCATCCACGCTGTAAAGATAGGCGTTAGCCAGCTTGCCAACCTCTGGCTCAACATCGCGCGGAACGGCGATATCCACCAGCAGCATTGGCTGATTACGGCGGGATTTCAGCGCACGCTCCACCATCCCTTTACCGATGATCGGCAGCGGGCTGGCGGTAGAGCTGATAATAATGTCCGCCTCTTTCAGACGTTCATCAATATCGCTCAGCGCAACCACCTCGGCACCCACTTCGTCCGCCAGCACCTGCGCGCGTTCGCGGGTGCGGTTCGCGATAATCATCTTTTTCACTTTATGCTCGCGCAGATGGCGCGCCACAAGCTCGATGGTTTCGCCCGCGCCTACCAGCATCACGGTGACGGTCGACAGGGATTCAAAGATTTGCCGTGCAAGGGTACAGGCCGCGAAAGCAACAGAAACCGCACTGGCACCAATGTCGGTTTCGGTTCGCACACGCTTCGCCACGGAGAAGGACTTCTGGAACATACGCTCCAGCTCGCTGGCCTTGAGATGCCCTTTCTGGGAATCTGCGAAGGCTTTTTTTACCTGGCCGAGGATCTGCGGCTCGCCAAGCACCAGCGAATCCAGACCGCTGGCGACGCGCATCAGATGGCTGACCGCATCGTTATCCTGATGCCAGTACAGGCTGTTACGCAGCTCGTCTTCGTTGAGATTGTGGTAGTCACATAGCCAGCGGATCAGCGCGTCGTGCAGGTTATCCTGCTCTTCCACGCTCAAATACAGCTCGGTACGGTTGCACGTCGAAAGCACCACGCCACCCTGCACCATCGGCTGTGCAAGCAGGCTGTCCAGCGCCAGGTCAAGCGTATCCGGCGAAAACGTAACGCGTTCTCGCAGCGAAACCGGGGCCGTTTTGTGGTTGATGCCGAGTGCTAATAGGGTCATGTTGAGCGGGAGTAGTACCAGCGTTAATAAGGTTAGCAGGACGCATCATACAGGATGCGCGAGATCAATAAAAGAGACCGCCTCCTTTCGGAGTAATAGGTTACTCAACGCTTTGAGATAATTTGAACGTAGACGGTAGCACTGCGGGGCGCTAGCATTAACAGTTATAACTGCAACGTATCTCAAGGATTTGTCCTCATTATGACCCGACTGATTCGCCTGCTGCCGCTGGCAGCACTGGTTCTGACCGCCTGTACTGTCACCCAACCAAAAGGCCCGGGCAAAAGCCCTGATTCACCGCAGTGGCGTCAGCACCAGCAGGACGTCCTTAATTTGAAGCAGTACCAGACGCGCGGCGCCTTCGCGTATCTCTCTGACGAACAAAAGGTTTATGCCCGCTTCTTCTGGCAGCAAACGGGGCAGGACAACTATCGCCTGCTGCTGCTGAACCCGCTTGGCAGCACCGAGCTGGAGCTTATCGCCAAACCGGGCGAAGCGCAGATCACCGATAACAAAGGCCAGCATTACACGGCGACCGATGCTGAAGAGATGATTGGCAAACTGACCGGGATGCCAATTCCACTGAACAGCCTGCGCCAGTGGATCCTCGGCCTGCCGGGCGAAGCGACCGACTATACGCTTGACGATCAATACCGTCTGAGCCAGGTCAACTACACCCAGAACGGCAAAACCTGGAAAGTGGTGTACAGCGCCTATGACAGCAAGAGTAAACCGTCGCTGCCATCAAACATGGAGCTGACCCAGGGCAGCCAGCGCATCAAGCTGAAAATGGACAACTGGATCGTTAAATGATGACCCACTGGCCTTCTCCGGCAAAACTGAACCTGTTTTTATACATCACCGGCCAGCGTGCTGACGGCTATCACACTCTGCAGACGCTGTTTCAGTTTATTGACTATGGCGACACGATTGCCATCGAGCCGCGTCAGGATGGGCAGATTTGCCTGCTGACGCCGGTCGACGGCGTGGCGCATGAGGACAACCTGATCGTCCGCGCCGCGCGCCTGCTGATGAAAGCCGCCGCGGAATCGGGCCGTCTGCCGGCGGGAAGCGGTGCGGATATCCGCATTGACAAGCGTCTGCCGATGGGTGGCGGTCTCGGCGGGGGCTCATCCAACGCCGCCACCGTGCTGGTTGCGCTGAACCACCTCTGGGGCTGCGGGCTGTCGACGGATGAACTGGCTGGTTTGGGCTTAACGCTGGGCGCAGATGTCCCTGTGTTTGTTCGCGGCCACGCGGCCTTTGCTGAGGGCGTGGGCGAGATCCTTTCCCCGGTCAACCCGCCGGAAAAATGGTATCTGGTTGCCCACCCCGGCGTGAGCATTCCGACCCCGGTCATCTTTAAAGATCCTGACCTGAAAAGAAATACCCCGGTACGGTCAATAGAAACGTTATTAAATTGTGAATTCAGCAACGATTGCGAGGATATCGCAAGAAAACGTTTTCGCGAGGTTGATGCGGTGCTTTCCTGGCTGTTAGAATACGCGCCGTCGCGCCTGACCGGTACAGGGGCCTGTGTCTTTGCTGAATTTGACACCGAATCCGCCGCCCGTCAGGTGCTTGAGCAAGCGCCGGATTGGCTGCATGGTTTTGTAGCGCGCGGGATGAACACCTCCCCCCTACAGCAGGCCATTCTGGCGCAGACTGAGTTTCGGTGACAACGTCACCCTGTTCCAGACGTTGCATCGCGCTCTTTAATACACCGCCTGGATAGCCTTCGCTTAGGCCCCGCAGTTTGCGGCGAACGCTATCCACCACTGGACGCATGCCTGAGGTTCTTCTCGTGCCTGATATGAAGCTTTTTGCTGGTAACGCCACCCCGGAACTAGCACAACGTATTGCCAACCGCCTGTACACTTCCCTCGGCGACGCCGCCGTAGGTCGCTTTAGCGACGGCGAAGTCAGCGTACAAATCAACGAAAATGTACGCGGTGGTGATATTTTCATCATCCAGTCCACCTGTGCTCCAACAAACGACAACCTGATGGAACTGGTTGTTATGGTCGACGCCCTGCGTCGCGCTTCCGCAGGCCGTATCACTGCTGTTATCCCTTACTTTGGTTATGCCCGCCAGGACCGTCGCGTCCGTTCCGCGCGTGTGCCAATCACCGCAAAAGTTGTCGCTGACTTCCTGTCCAGCGTCGGCGTTGACCGCGTACTGACCGTTGACCTGCACGCAGAACAGATTCAGGGCTTCTTCGATGTCCCGGTTGATAACGTATTCGGCAGCCCAATCCTGCTGGAAGACATGCTGCAGCTGAACCTGGACAACCCAATCGTGGTATCTCCGGACATCGGCGGCGTGGTACGTGCCCGTGCTATCGCTAAGCTGCTGAACGATACCGACATGGCGATCATCGACAAGCGTCGTCCGCGCGCTAACGTTTCTCAGGTGATGCACATCATCGGTGACGTAGCTGGCCGCGACTGCGTGCTGGTTGACGACATGATCGATACCGGCGGTACGCTGTGTAAAGCCGCTGAAGCGCTGAAAGAGCGCGGTGCCAAGCGCGTGTTCGCTTACGCGACCCACCCGATCTTCTCCGGTAATGCCGTGAACAACCTGCGCAACTCCGTCATTGACGAAGTTGTGGTATGCGATACCATCCCACTGAGCGACGAGATCAAGGCACTGCCAAACGTGCGTACCCTGACCCTGTCCGGGATGCTGGCCGAAGCGATTCGTCGTATCAGCAACGAAGAATCCATCTCTGCAATGTTCGAACACTAATCGAACACGGCCAAAAAACCCGCTGCGGCGGGTTTTTTTGTCTCTGGGTTTTATTTGTATGATTAATGCCTCCTTCACCTGCCATTCATATGACAGATGATGCGCACACGGATGATAGATAATTGTGAAAAACGTAGCCTCCTCACATGTTCTGCCCTTTCGCGCCCTCATCGACGCCTGCTGGAAAGAGAAGTACACCTCGTCACGCTTTATCCGTGACCTGATTGCCGGGATCACCGTCGGAATTATTGCCATCCCGCTGGCGATGGCGCTGGCGATTGGCAGCGGCGTTGCGCCACAGTACGGTCTGTATACCTCGGCCGTTGCCGGGATTGTTATTGCCCTGACGGGCGGCTCGCGCTTCAGCGTCTCCGGCCCGACCGCCGCCTTTGTGGTGATCCTCTACCCGGTTTCACAACAGTTTGGTCTGGCAGGCCTGCTGGTTGCCACCCTGATGTCCGGCGTCTTTTTGATTCTGTTCGGTCTGGCCCGTTTTGGTCGCCTGATTGAATATATTCCTCTTTCCGTGACGCTGGGGTTCACTTCGGGGATTGGGATCACCATCGGAACCATGCAGATCAAGGATTTCCTCGGCCTGCAGATGGCTCATATTCCGGAACACTATTTGCAAAAAGTGGGGGCGCTGTTTATGGCGCTGCCAACGGCCAACCTGGGCGACGCCGCCATCGGAATAGTCACCCTGGGGACGCTGATCGTCTGGCCTCGCTTCGGTATTCGCCTGCCGGGCCATCTGCCCGCCTTGCTGCTGGGCTGCGCGGTGATGGCTATCGTCAATATGTTCGGTGGCCATGTCGCGACTATCGGCTCGCAGTTCCACTATGTTCTGGCGGACGGTTCGCAGGGTAACGGCATTCCACAGCTGCTGCCGCAGCTGGTGCTGCCGTGGGACATGCCTGGTTCGAGCTTCACCCTGAGCTGGGATTCCCTTCGCGCCCTGCTGCCCGCCGCGTTCTCTATGGCGATGCTGGGAGCGATTGAATCCCTGCTGTGCGCTGTGGTGCTCGACGGCATGACCGGCACCAAGCACAAAGCCAACAGCGAGCTCGTCGGCCAGGGGTTGGGTAACCTCGTCGCACCATTCTTTGGCGGGATTACCGCCACGGCAGCCATCGCCCGTTCAGCGGCCAACGTGCGCGCGGGGGCGACCTCCCCCGTTTCAGCGGTTATCCACTCCCTGCTGGTGATTCTGGCGCTGCTGATCCTTGCCCCGCTGCTCTCCTGGCTGCCGCTTTCCGCCATGGCCGCCCTGCTGCTGATGGTGGCCTGGAACATGAGCGAGGCGCATAAGGTGGTGAACCTGCTGCGCCGTGCGCCGAAAGACGACATCATCGTGATGCTAATCTGCATGTCGCTGACCGTGCTGTTCGACATGGTTATCGCCATCAGCGTCGGGATCGTGCTTGCGTCCCTGCTATTTATGCGCCGCATCGCGCAGATGACGCGCCTCTCGCCGGTTAACGTGGAGGTGCCTGAGGATGTGCTGGTGCTGCGCGTGATTGGCCCGCTCTTCTTTGCCGCGGCGGAAGGATTGTTCAGCGATCTGGAGTCCCGCATCGCGGGGAAACGGGTTGTGGTGCTGAAGTGGGATGCCGTCCCGGTTCTGGATGCCGGTGGTCTGGATGCCTTCCAGCGCTTTGTGAAACGTCTGCCGGAAGGCTGCGAGCTGCGGGTAAGCAACCTGGAATTCCAGCCCCTGCGCACAATGGCGCGTGCGGGCGTGCAGCCGATCCCTGGCCGCCTTGCCTTTTATCCTAACCGTGAAGCCGCGTTAGCGGATCTGTAAGTTACCTGATGCAGAGAAACGTCTCTGCATCATCACCCCGATCGCCTGCTGGAGCCATGCAAGCACGGCAGGCGTCATCCAGGTTCCTTTCATCAGATGTGGCTCCTGCTGCATAGCCGTACGAAACTTTTGCTGAGTTTCGGGGTTGGTGCCTGCGTAGGACTGGAACAATGCCAGCCAGTTTTCAGCGAGCTTTTGCGCTTCCGCCGAGGCAGGATCGCTATTTTCCCGCTGCGCCTGATGCAGTTTCGCCACCAGCGGCGGCCACTCCATCATGCGGTCAAAATAATGCGCCCGGGTAAAGGCCATCTCTTCGGCAGTGAGATACTTCTCCCATATCCTGAGCTTAGATTCCGCAAACGCGCGCGTGATGTAATCTGTCATCTCCGGGGTGATGCCGGTCTGCGCCTGCATCTGTGGCTCTACGCTGTGCATCTCGTTCAGCCGGGTGAGAAACTCCGGTTTGCCCGCCGTGTCCTGTTCAAGACGTTCCATCCAGCGGGTCGCCAGATCCATCGCCCGCGTGTCAGTAACGGGTATATCATGTTCCAGCAGCGCGTTAGCCTCTGCCACCAGCCCTGACCAGATAGCCGCCAGCGCATCCTTCTGTACCGCAAACGGCAACTGCTGTAATTCTTCTTTGCTAAACCAGCGATCGTACATATTCATTAACTCCAGAGTCTGTAGCCAGGACTCCAGATCCGGCGTTGCATCGTCGGTAAGCCCGGTACGCAGCTCCACCAGCCGGTCGCGCAGCGTGTGTATACTGCGCAGCTGTTTATCCAGCAGCGTGATTTGCGCATCGAGTAGCTCGGTCAACGACAGCGACTCCTTTTCCAGAAAATCCCTGATTTCGGCAAGTTCCAGCCCCGCTTTTGCCAGCGCCTGGATCATGTGCAGACGCTGTACATCCGCCAGGTTGTAAAGCCGGTAACCTGCCGCGCTTCTGGCAGAAGGCAGCAACAGCCCTGTTTGCTCGTAGTGATGCAATGTCCGCACGGTGATACCGGCTCGTTTCGCCAGCTCACCCACCTGAATCAACATAACTGCTCCTTTTTACTTTGCCAGTGCCACCACTCTGGAGCCTTACGTTACGTGAGGGTCAATATGCTATGCAAAAAAAACGACTCCGGATGGAGTCGTTTCGATGTTCTTCATCATGCACTAGCTGTGCTTATGCTGGTCGCGACGACAGCGTTTGTCGTAGTGGCGCACCCACCAGTATTTATCGCAGACTTCCTCATGTCCGCTTACGCGCGCCCCGGCGAGCCACAATACTGCACCGAGGAAGATGCTCAATACCGCGCCATGCGCGAAGTATTGTGGGAGATCAAGCTGCGGCAGCTGGTTTAAAATGGAATAACCTACGCCGACTACCATCACGAAGAGCCCCAACCCCATCAGCACGTTACCGAGTAACGAAGCGTTTTTGCGTTTCATGTGTCACCTCCGGAACTTTGGGTTGTCAGGGGAAAAGCCCCTAATCCTTGTGTGTAAAGTATAGACAACGCCCCTTTTATGAGTTGCGTGAATGATCACAATTACAGATAACTCCCAGACAAAAATTTACAAATAACATGTTGAACAACTTGAAATTCTAATTGTTCAGATAAGTAATTATTTGCTTCTCGCTGTGACGAACGCAGAATTTTGTCAAGCGGCGCGCCAGACAGTAAACTACGCGCCAGATCTGGAACCCATTAGGAATTGAATCGTGACGATTAAACTGATTGTCGGCCTCGCCAACCCGGGCGCGGAGTATGCGGCCACCCGCCACAACGCCGGAGCCTGGTACGTCGATCTGCTGGCCGAACGGTTACGTGCTCCCCTGCGTGAAGAACCTAAATTCTTCGGCTACACCTCACGTATCAACCTTGCTGGCGCGGATGTTCGCCTGCTGGTGCCGACCACCTTTATGAACCTGAGTGGTAAAGCGGTGGCGGCGATGGCAACGTTTTATCGCATCAACCCGGATGAAATTCTGGTCGCCCACGATGAGCTGGATCTCCCGCCTGGCGTAGCAAAATTCAAGCTGGGCGGCGGGCACGGCGGCCACAACGGTCTTAAAGACATCATCAGCAAGCTGGGCAATAACCCGAATTTCCACCGTTTGCGCGTGGGAATCGGCCATCCGGGCGATAAAAACAAAGTTGTCGGTTTCGTGCTCGGTAAACCCCCGGTTTCCGAACAAAAACTGATTGACGAGGCGGTAGACGAAGCGGCGCGCTGCACTGAAATCTGGCTGCAAGACGGCTTAACTAAAGCGACAAATCGCTTACACGCTTTCAAAGCGCAATAATCCGCCGGATACGGCTTTTTTACCGCGCGTGATGCGGGTTACGTGTATAATAGGCGTAGTTATTTACTTTTCATCAATCGGTTATCGTTAACGGATTGATTATCAAGATATTAAGGTGATTTAGAAATGGGATTCAAATGCGGTATCGTCGGTCTGCCAAACGTGGGCAAATCCACCCTGTTTAACGCGCTTACCAAAGCGGGTATCGAAGCGGCGAACTTCCCGTTCTGTACCATCGAACCGAACACCGGCGTGGTGCCAATGCCGGACCCGCGTCTGGACCAGCTTGCGGAAATCGTGAAGCCGCAGCGCATTCTGCCAACCACCATGGAGTTCGTGGACATCGCGGGCCTGGTGAAGGGTGCCTCCAAAGGCGAAGGTCTGGGTAACCAGTTCCTAACCAACATCCGTGAAACCGAAGCGATCGGGCACGTTGTGCGCTGCTTCGAGAACGACAACATCATCCACGTTAATAACAAAGTGGATCCGGCTGACGACATCGACGTCATCAACACCGAGCTGGCGCTCTCTGACCTCGACACCTGCGAACGCGCCATTCACCGCGTGCAGAAGAAAGCGAAAGGCGGCGATAAGGATGCGAAAGCGGAACTGGCTGCGCTGGAAAAATGCCTGCCACAGCTGGAAAATGCCGGCATGCTGCGCGCGCTGAAAAACCTGACTGACGAAGACAAAGCGGCGATCAAATACCTGAGCTTCCTGACCCTGAAGCCAACCATGTACATTGCCAACGTTAACGAAGACGGTTTCGAGAACAACCCGTACCTGGACAAAGTGCGTGAAATCGCCGCGGCGGAAGGTTCTGTGGTTGTGGCGGTTTGCGCTGCCGTTGAATCCGATATCGCCGAGCTGGACGATGCCGACCGTGAAGAGTTCATGGCCGAGCTGGGTCTGGAAGAGCCGGGCCTGAACCGTGTGATCCGCGCGGGCTATGAGCTGCTGAACCTGCAGACCTACTTCACCGCAGGCGTGAAGGAAGTGCGTGCGTGGACCATCCCTGTGGGTGCAACTGCGCCTCAGGCGGCTGGTAAAATTCACACCGACTTCGAGAAAGGCTTTATTCGTGCGCAGACCATCGCGTTTGAAGACTTCATCACCTACAAGGGTGAGCAAGGCGCGAAAGAAGCAGGCAAGATGCGTGCGGAAGGAAAAGATTATATCGTTAAAGATGGCGACGTGATGAACTTCTTGTTTAACGTTTGAGTTGTTTTTAATGGGAAAAATCCACGCTTTGGCGTGGATTTTTTTTCGAGATAAATTCCCCTGATAGTATTAATTTAAAAAATACCTTCTTTGAGAGGATGATCTTTTATTCCTCCCCAAGGGTCATCTAGCAAAAACTTAGCAGCAATAGCTTCTTTTGCCGATACAAGAGTGAAATTATAGTAAATTTCATCTCCTTCACAAATTTCATAAAAGAGTGAATAAACTTTTTCGTTCACATCTATATTTAAAT
>NZ_JADBQN010000031.1:0-753 GCF_014895915.1 Enterobacter cloacae complex sp. P13B | reverse complement strand
CATCTATATTTAAATCGAATTTCTCAGTTGCAGAAGCGATTTGCAGCTTATCTTTATCCGTAATGAAAAATGGCACAACAATACAGCGCTGAGCATTTTCATCCATTTTGAAAGCATTATCTTTTTTGATATTGACGTTTGCTCCAAACGCGTCCTCTGGTAATGGATCGAATATAACATAATCCTTGTGTAGAACAGCACCTTGAGAAACATTGCCTTTTCCCCACTGACTCAGTTTTTCGTCATAATCTCGGGATCGTAACACTATTTGACTATGCGAAATAAGTAGATCTACTGTTTGCATGCTCTTATCACTCATTATATTACCTCGACTTTTATTCTTGTTCCATCTGGCAGTTCTGATAAAACATTACCAATACTTGAACCTGCACCACGGTTATCACTAGGATCTATATATCTTACGCTAGCGCCATCACCGCCTTCTTTAAACATTGCCATAGGCCATTCATCACGATCATAACCAGGCTTTGTTTTGATATTTTTTAGACTCGTTTTCCTGTTAGCTTTCGCAGTGCCTCGTTGAATTGTTACAACCTTTGCATGTCCTAAATCGATCGCGTCTGATATGTGACCAAACGTTGCAGGATATTCAGAACGTTTCAATTTCAAAACGTATTCGTAATTTTTTGACTTCGATTTTGTTAAAGTGCAACCAGCTAAACCCAGAGGATCTATCCAGGTAAGAGGGTTAACAGTATATTTATATAAGTTAATCCCCCCCGCCAGCCCTAT
>NZ_JADBQN010000030.1:0-77707 GCF_014895915.1 Enterobacter cloacae complex sp. P13B | reverse complement strand
CTATGTCCCCGGACCGTACATGGGGAGAGGGCCGGGGTGAGGGGTGAGCAGTACCTTCTTTCATGTTGTGAGATTGATAACAAAAATTATCTCATACATCTCAAAAGTGTTAACCTGCACTCAAAAACATAATTTTCACTATTTATAAAAATGAAATAAATGTTTTATTTATAGGGTCGTTAGTTCACAGCATTCACCAACACCGGGAGCCGTTATGTTTAACATTGCTTTACTGGGCGCTGGCCGAATTGGCCAGGTACATGCAGCTAACATCGCCAGCCACGGCGCGACCACGCTCTGGTCCGTGGTTGACCCGAATCAGGAATTTGCCACCCGTCTCGCCGCACAGTATCAGGTCCGCCAGCAGAGCGTGAATGAGGCGATGACCGACCCTAACGTTCACGCCGTGCTGATCGCCTCCGCCACCGACACCCACGCGGATCTGATTGAAATGGCCGCCCGCCACGGCAAGGCTATCTTCTGCGAAAAGCCGGTACACCTCGACCTCGCCCGCGTGCGCGACTGCCTGAAAGTGGTTAAAGAGTACGACGTGCCGCTGTTCATCGGCTTTAACCGCCGCTTTGACCCACAGTTCCGCCGCGTGAAAACCGATGCCCAGGCCGGGCGCATCGGCAAGCCGGAATCGTTGCTGATCATCTCCCGCGACCCGTCTCCGCCGCCCGCGGAGTACGTGCGCGTCTCCGGCGGCATGTTCCGCGATATGACCATTCACGACTTCGACATGGCCCGTTTCATCATGGGCGAAGAGCCGGTGTCGGTGTATGCCCAGGGCAGTAACCTGGTGGATCCGGCGATTGGCGAGGCGGGGGATATCGATACCGCGTTTATCGTTCTGAAATATGCCTCCGGCGCGATGGCGACCATCGTCAACAGCCGCCGCTCCTCTTACGGTTACGACCAGCGCCTGGAGCTGCACGGCTCCGAAGGGCTGCTGTGCGCCGGCAATATTCTGGAAAACCAGGTGCAGCACTACGGCAAACAGGGCTGCACCAGCGCGCTGCCGGAACACTTCTTCCTGCAGCGCTACAAATCCGCTTACGCCGCGGAATGGGAACACTTTGTTGCGGTCCTGCGCGGCGAAGCGGTGCCTGACTGCAGCGGCGATGATGGTGAACGTGCGCTGTACCTTGCGGATAAAGCGCTGGAGTCGCTGCGTAGCCAGCGCGAGATCGTCCTCTAAACACAACAACCCTACACAGAGAGACATAATAATGAAAAAACTGATCTTAGCCGCCCTCATCGCCATGACGTCCGGGGCCGCCCTCGCCGAAAACGAGCAGATTGTTTTCAGTACGCCAAACCTGGCCATGCCGTTTGAGGTTCACATGCAGCGTACGGCGGTGAAAGCCGCGAAAGAGATGGGCGTGAAGCTTCAGGTACTGGACGGGCAGGGCAGTTCACCGAAGCAGGTGGCTGACCTGGAAAACGCCATCACCCGCGGGGCGCAGGGCTTTATCGTCTCCCCGAACGACGTGAACGCGGTCTCCAGCGCGGTGGATGAAATTCAGGATGCGAAGCTGCCGGTGGTCACCCTAGACCGCTCCGTCGACAGCCAGAAGAAAGTGCCCCACTTTGGCGCCAACAACTACAAAGGCGGCCAGGCGATTGGCGACTTCGTCAAAACCAAATTCCCCGACGGGGCAGAGATCATCCTGCTCACCGGCCAGCCGGGCTCCTCCTCCAATATTGAACGCACCAAAGGGATCCGCGACAGCCTGAAGGCGGGCGGGGATAAGTACAAGATCGTCGCCGATCAGACCGGCAACTGGATGCGTTCTGAAGGGATGCGCATCGTCGAAAGCGTTCTGCCTTCGCTACCGAAACGCCCGCAGGTGATCCTCTCCGCCAACGACGATATGGCGCTGGGCGCGATTGAAGCCCTGCAGAGCCAGGGCGTGAAGCCGGGTGAAATCCTCGTGACCGGTTTTGATGCGGTGCCGGAAGCGCTGGCCCGCGTGCGCGACGGCTGGCTGGCGGTAACGGCGGATCAGCGTCCGGGCTTTGCGGTGCAGACGGCGATGAGCCAGCTGGTGGCCAACGTGCGCGAGAAGAAAGCCATCACCGGGGCCGACTACCCGCCAACGCTTATCACCAAAGAGAACCTGCAGCAGGCTGAGCGTATCGGTGAGGCCGGTAACTGATATGTCCCGAGCCGCCTCTGGCGGCTCAACATGAGGAGGAGCAGACCGATGTCGCAACCCTTACTGAAAGTGACCGACCTGGCAAAAAGCTTTTCCGGCGTCTGGGCGCTAAGCAGCGCCCAGCTGACCGTCGGCGCGGGGGAGATCCACGCCCTGCTGGGGGAAAACGGAGCGGGAAAATCCACGCTGCTGAAGGCGCTTGCGGGCGCGCAGCCGCAAACCCGCGGGGATATCTGGTTCAACGGCGAAATGCTGCCGGTGGACGACTCCCCGGTGGAACGGCAGAACAAGGGCATTATCACCATCTATCAGGAATTCAACCTGCTGCCCAACATGACCGTCGCGGAAAACATGTTTCTCGGGCGCGAGCCGCGTAAACGGAACCTGATCGTCGACGAAAGGGCGGTAAATCAGGAGGCGCAGGTCATTCTCGATTACCTGCAGCTAAACGTTGCGCCGACCACGCCTGTCGCTCGTCTGAGCGTCGCCCAGCAGCAGATGGTGGAGATCGCCCGGGCGCTGACCCTCAACGCTCGCCTGATCATCATGGATGAACCTTCCGCCGCGCTGAGCGACAGCGAGGTGGAAAGCCTGCACCGCGTGGTGCGGGAGCTTAAAAACCGCGGCGTGAGCATTATTTACGTTACCCACCGCCTGCACGAAGTTTTTCAGCTCTGCGATCGCTTCACCGTATTTCAGGACGGCCGCTTCACCGGCACCGGCGCGGTGGCGGAGACCAACGTCGAACAGCTGATCCGCCTGATGGTCGGGCGCGACGTGGCCTTTAACCGTCGCCCTGCCAGCGAAACCCATCATCAAGACAAACCTGTCCGCCTGGCGGTGAAGGGGCTGAGCCGCGAAAAGCCGCCGCTGGATCCGCACGGCATCGCCCTGCACGACATCAGCTTCCACGTCCACGCCGGGGAAGTTCTGGGCATTGCCGGGCTGGTGGGCGCGGGACGCACCGAGGTGGCTCGCTGCCTGTTTGGCGCAGACGCCTTTACCTCCGGGAGCTTTGAGCTGGACGGCGTGCCGTACCAGCCGCGCGACCCGCTGTATGCCCTCGACCAGGGCGTGGCGCTGGTGCCCGAAGACCGTAAAAAAGAGGGGGCGGTGCTGGGACTGTCGATTCGCGACAACCTGTCGCTCTCGTGCCTCTCCTCGCTGCTGCAGTGGCGCTGGTTCGTGAACACCCGCAAAGAGGACGATCTGATTGAGTCCTACCGGCAGGCCCTGCAGATCAAAATGGTCAACAGCGCGCAGGAGGTGCGCAAGCTCTCCGGCGGTAACCAGCAGAAGGTGATCCTCGCGCGCTGCATGGCGCTCAACCCGCGGGTGCTGATCGTCGATGAGCCGACGCGCGGCATCGACGTGGGGACCAAATCGGAAGTGCACCAGGTGCTGTTTGACATGGCGAAAAAAGGCGTGGCGGTGATCGTGATCTCCTCCGATCTGCCTGAAGTGATGGCGGTGTCTGACCGGATCATCACCCTCAGCGAAGGCCGGGTGACCGGCGAGATCCACGGTGACGACGCTAACGAAGAACGGCTGATGACGATGATGGCCATCAACCACAACGCCCTGAACGCGGCATAACGGAGTTTCTCATGACGCAGATGATTTCTAAAACGCAGGCCCCGGTCAAACGCGCCGGACGCATCGATCCCATCGCCTTCTTCGAGCGCTTCGGGGTGCTGATTTTCATGATCCTGCTGCTGATCTTCTTCCAGTCGCAGAACAGCAACTTTTTCTCTGAACGCAATATTTTCAACATCCTGACTGAAGTCTCCATCTACGGGATCATGGCCGTGGGGATGACCTTCGTCATTCTGACCGCCGGGATCGACCTCTCCGTGGGCTCCATCCTGGCGGTGTGCGCCATGACCGCGGCGTACGTCATTAAGGGCGATAACTTCACCACCGTCGACCCGAACGCCTGGGGCGGCATGAGCTGGCTGATCGGGCTGGGGATTTGTCTGGCGATGGGCACGGCGATTGGCTTCCTGCACGGCCTGGGTGTCACCCGCCTGCGCCTGCCGCCGTTTATCGTCACCCTCGGCGGGATGACCATCTGGCGCGGCCTGACCCTGGTGATCAACGACGGCGCACCGATCGCTGGTTTCGACCCTGGCTACCGCTGGTGGGGACGCGGCGAGCTGCTCGGCATCTCCATTCCGATCTGGATCTTCGCCATCGTCGCCGTCGGCGGATATCTGGCGCTGCATAAAACCCGCTGGGGCCGCTTCGTCTACGCCATCGGCGGCAACCCGGAGGCGGCGCGCCTAGCGGGGGTTAACGTCAAGCGCGTGCTCGTCAGCGTCTACGTGCTGATCGGCTGTCTGGCCGGGCTGGCGGGCTTCATCCTGAGCGCGCGTCTGGGGAGCGCCGAGGCGGTGGCCGGGATCTCCTTTGAGCTGCGCGTTATCGCCTCGGTGGTGATTGGCGGCACCTCGCTGATGGGCGGCTACGGGCGCATCGGCGGCACCATTATCGGCTCCATCATTATGGGCATTCTGATTAACGGCCTGGTACTGATGAACGTCTCGGCTTACTACCAGCAGATTATCACCGGGTTAATTATCGTTCTGGCGGTGGCGTTTGATACCTACGCCAAGAGCCGTCGCGGCGCACTGTGAGGATCGTGATGAAAGAGGTTCGTATTGGATTGATTGGCACCGGGTATATCGGCAAGGCGCACGCTATCGCCTATGCCCAGGCCCCGACGGTGTTCAACCTGCGCGGCAGGCTGGTGCGCGAGATGGTGGCGGAAGTCACGCCGGAGCTGGCGGCAGAGCGCGCCCGGGCGTTTGGCTTTAACCGTTCAACGGGAGACTGGCGGGCGCTGGTGGCCGACCCGGCCATTGACGTGGTGGATATTTGCTCACCCAACCACCTGCATAAAGAGATGGCGCTGGAGGCGATCCGCCACGGCAAGCACGTCTACTCGGAGAAGCCTCTGGCGCTCAACGCCCACGATGCGCGCGAGATGGTCGACGCCGCGAAGCGGGCCGGGGTGAAAACGCTGGTGGGGTTCAACTACATGAAGAACCCGACGGCGCAGCTGGCGAAGGAGATTATCGCCCGCGGCGAGATTGGCGAGGTGATCCACTTCTACGGCACCCACAACGAAGACTATATGGCCGACCCGCTGTCGCCCATCCACTGGCACTGCTTTAAAGAGACCGCCGGGCTGGGCGCACTGGGCGACCTCGCGGCGCATATCGTCAATATGGCTCAGTACCTGGTGGGCGATATCGAGCAGGTCTGCGGCGATCTGAAGATCGTGGTCCCGGCGCGCCCGGCGAAGGCCGGATCGTCAGAGATGATTGCGGTGGAAAACGAGGATCAGGCCCACGCGATGGTGCGCTTCGCGGGCGGGGCGCAGGGTGTTATTGAAACCTCCCGCGTCGCCTGCGGCCGCAAGATGGGGCTCTCGTACGTGATCACCGGGACGAAGGGCGCCATCAGCTTCACCCAGGAGCGCATGGCGGAGCTAAAGCTCTATCTGCATGACGATCCGGTGAACCGTCAGGGGTTCCGCACGCTGCTCGTCGGCCCGGCGCACCCGGACTACGCCGCGTTCTGCATGGGCGCAGGCCACGGAATTGGCTTTAACGATCAAAAAACGGTGGAAGTACGCGACCTGGTGGACGGGATTGCCGCCGACGCGCCGATGTGGCCGGACTTCGAAGAGGGCTGGAAGGTGTCGCGCGTGCTGGACGCGATTGCGCTCTCGCACCGGGAAGGCCGCTGGCTGAACGTGAACGACATTGTCTGATGAGGTATCAACGTGGAAAAGCAGTTTGATGTGATATGCATGGGCCGCGTGGCGGTAGACCTCTATAGTCAGCAGATTGGTGCCCGCCTGGAGGACGTGTCGAGCTTCGCCAAATACCTTGGCGGATCCTCCGGCAACGTGGCGTACGGCACCGCGCGCCAGGGCCTGCGCTCGTCGATGCTGGCGCGCGTCGGCGATGAACATATGGGCCGCTTCCTGCGCGAAGAGCTCAACCAGGTAGGCTGCGATACCAGCCATCTGATTACCGATAAAGAGCGCCTCACGGCGCTGGTGCTACTCGGCATTAAAGACCGGGACACCTTCCCTCTGATTTTTTATCGCGATAACTGCGCGGATATGGCGATTACCGCCAGCGATGTGGACGAAAGCTACATTGCCTCCGCACGTTGTCTTGCCATCACCGGGACCCATCTTTCTCATCCGCAGACCCGCGAGGCGGTGCTGACGGCGCTGGGCTATGCCCGCCGTCACGGCGTGCGCACGGTGCTGGACATCGACTACCGTCCGGTGCTGTGGGGGCTCACCTCCTTAGGCGACGGCGAAACGCGCTTTATCGCCGCCGACCAGGTCACCCGCGAGCTGCAGGAGGTACTGCACCTCTTCGACGTCATTGTCGGCACCGAAGAGGAGTTCCACATTGCGGGCGGCAGCACGGATACCCTGCAGGCGCTGGGGCAGGTGCGCGCCGTCAGTGAAGCAACGCTGGTCTGCAAGCGCGGCGCGCTGGGCTGCTCGGTCTATACCGACGCCATTCCGCCCCGGCTGGACGACGGCCTGACGGTGACAGGCGTGCGCGTGGAGGTGCTGAACGTTCTCGGGGCGGGGGACGCGTTTATGTCCGGCCTGCTGCGCGGCTACCTGAACGACGAGGGCTGGGAGCAGGCGTGCCGCTACGCCAACGCCTGCGGCGCGCTGGTGGTCTCGCGCCACGGCTGCGCCCCGGCGATGCCGAGCAAAATCGAGCTGGATGACTATCTCTCCCGCGCTGCGGTTGTGCCGCGCCCGGATCTTGACCCGCGTCTTAACCATCTGCACCGGGTGACCACCCGCCGCCGCGAGTGGCCGGAGCTGTGCGTGATGGCCTTCGATCACCGCAGCCAGCTTGAGGATATGGCGATGCAGTGCGGCGCGTCGCTTAAGCGCATTCCGGCGCTGAAGCAGCTGATCCTGCAGGCGAGCCGCGAGGCGGCGAGCCGCGCCGGGCTTGAGGGCAAAGCCGGCCTGCTGTGCGACGGCACCTTTGGTCAGGACGCGCTGAACGCGATCACCGGGGAAGGGTGGTGGATTGGTCGCCCCATTGAGCTGCCGGGCTCCCGCCCGCTGGAGATGGAGCACGGCAACATCGGCACCCAGCTTATCAGCTGGCCGCAGGAGCACGTGGTGAAGTGCCTGGTCTTCTTCCACCCGGAAGACGCCCACGGCCTGCGTCTGGAGCAGGAGCAGAAAATCGCTGAGGTGTACCACGCCTGCTGCCGGTCCGGGCACGAGCTGCTGCTGGAGGTGATCCTGCCCGCCAGCATGCCGCGCAGCGACGAGCTCTACCTGCGCGCCATCTCCCGCTTCTACAACCTGGGCATTTACCCGGACTGGTGGAAGCTGCCGCCGCTTTCCGCCGACGGCTGGACGGCGCTCGGCGAGATTATCGAACGCCGGGACCCGCACTGCCGCGGGGTGGTGATCCTCGGTCTGGACGCTCCGGCGGAACAGCTGCGCGCGGGCTTCAAGGCCGCAGCGGGGCAGCCGCTGGTTAAAGGCTTCGCCGTGGGGCGCACGCTGTTTGGCGACGCCTCCCGCGCGTGGCTGAAGCACGATATTGACGATGCGCAGCTGGTAGCGCGCATCCGGGACAACTACCTGCAGCTTATCGCCTGGTGGCGCGAGCGCGGACACGCATAATGGAGATAACAATGAGTGTGCAATTAGGCATTAACCCGCTGACGTGGACGAACGACGATCTGCCTTCCCTCGGCGCGGAAACCTCGCTGGAGACCTGCCTGAGCGAAGGGAAAGAGGCCGGTTTTGCTGGCTTTGAGCTGGGCAACAAATTCCCGCGTGAAGCGCGCCTGCTTGGCCCGATTTTGCAGCGCCACGACCTGCAGCTGGTCTCCGGCTGGTACTCCGGCCGCCTGCTGGAGCGCAGTGTGGAGGAGGAGATCGCCGCCGTGCAGCCGCACCTGACGCTGCTGCGCGAGCTGGGGGCGAAGGTGCTGGTCTTTGCGGAAGTGAGCGGCTGCATTCACGGCGAGCAGCAGACCCCGGTGCATCTGCGTCCGCGCTTCCCTCAGGCGCGCTGGAAGGAGTACGGCGAGAAGCTCACCGAATTTGCCCGCTACACGCAGCAGCAGGGAGTCCAGATTGCTTACCATCATCATATGGGCACGGTGATTGAGTCCGCCGACGACGTGGACAACCTGATGACCCACACCGGAGAGGCGGTGGGACTGCTGCTGGACACCGGTCACCTGACCTTTGCCGGGGCCGATCCGCTGGCGGTGGCGCAGCGCTGGGCGTCGCGCATCAACCACGTTCACTGCAAAGACGTGCGCGCCGACGTGCTGGCGGACGTGAAAAACCGCAAAACAAGCTTCCTCGATGCGGTGCTGAGCGGCGTGTTTACCGTGCCGGGCGACGGCTGCGTCGATTACCCGCCGATCATGAGTCTGCTGAAGGCGCAGGACTATCGCGGCTGGCTGGTGGTGGAGGCCGAGCAGGATCCGGCGATTGCCCATCCGCTGACCTACGCTCGTCTGGGGTATAACAACCTGAGCCGCCTGGCGCGCGACGCCGGGCTTATTTGAGGAGGTGACATGTCACGTCTGTTATCACGCTGGCAGCAGCCGAACGCGGAGGGGCGCACTCAGTCCGTCACCCCGGAACGCGCAGGGTGGGGGTACGTCGGGTTTGAGGCGTATGAGCTGCAGGAGGGGCAGACGCTGACGCTGCCCGCCGTCAGGGAAGAACGCTGCCTGGTGCTGGTCGCCGGGCGCGCCTCTATCACCACTCCTTCCGCGCAGTTTAACGATATCGGCGAGCGGATGAGCCCCTTCGAGCGCATCAAACCGTGGGCGGTATACGTTACCCCGCAGGAGACGGTGCAGGTGAAGGCGCTGACGGCGCTGGAGCTGGCGGTCTGCGCCGCGCCGGGCAAGAGCTCGTACCCGACGCGGCTGATTGCCCCGCAGGATATCGACGCTGAAGCGCGCGGCAAGGGGCACAACCAGCGCTACGTGCACAACATTCTGCCGGAAGACAAGCCCGCCGACAGCCTGCTGGTGGTGGAGGTCTGGACTAGCGAGGGCTGTACCAGCTCGTACCCGAGCCACAAGCATGACACGGATAACCCGCCGCAGGAGACCTACCTGGAGGAGACCTACTATCATCGCCTCAACCCGGAGCAGGGGTTCTGCATGCAGCGCGTCTACACCGACGACAGAACGCTGGATGAGTGTATGGCGGTCTACAACCGTGACGTGGTGATGGTGCCGAAGGGGTATCACCCGGTGGCGACGATAGCGGGGTATGACAGCTACTACCTCAACGTGATGGCCGGTCCGGTGCGCAAATGGATGTTCACCTGGGAAGAGGACCACGCGTGGATTAATCGCGATTATCCCGCAGAGAGGGGGGGCTGAGACGGCCTTTCTTGTCGGGTGGCGCTGCGCTTACCCGGCCTACGAAATCGTAGGTTCGTGCAAGCGTAGCGCCGCCGGGCGAATTGTCCTCAGTGTGTCCGCCTCGCCTGCTCAATCGTCCGGGCGATGGCTTCCGGCTGACTCACCATCGACACGTGGCTCGCGGCCACCTCGGTGGTTTTCGCATGTATCGCCTTCGCCATTGCACGTTCCAGGTCGGGGTTGATCATCCGGTCATGCTTGCTGACCACAAACCAGCTCGGTTTATCATGCCACGCCGCGTGAGTCACCTTTTCACCAAACGCATCGGCCTTAATTGGCCCCTGCGTGGCCGCGATAGCGTTTTGTTCACCCGGCTTCACGTCAGGCGCGAAGTCCTTCCTGACGGCTTCCGTCGGCAGGTATAAATAGCCGTCCACCGTTTTAGCGATGCCCGCGCTACCCGGCGGCGGAGGGAAGCTACCTGCCAGATCCGCCGTCGACTGGCCGGAATCCGGCGCGAACGCCGCCACATACACCAGCGATTTTACCCGTGCATCGTTGCCCGCCTCGCTAATGACGGTTCCGCCCCAGGAGTGGCCTACCAGCACCACGTCGCCGTGCGCCCGGGCGATGGCCCGTTTTGTGGCGGCAACATCATCCTTAAGCGAGGTGAGCGGGAGCTGGACGGCAATGACCTCTGCGTGCTGTTTCTGCAGAAGGGTTATCACCTTATTCCAGCTGCTGCCGTCGGCAAACGCACCGTGCACCAGCACGACGCTGGTTTTATTTTCCGCGAAGGCGCTGGCAGAAAGCGCCAGCAGGCCCGCCGTCAGTACAGACAGTGCTTTCATGTTCAGACTCCTTAAAAATGGTGGATCGCCGCGTGGGGCGGGACGGTAAATTCAATGGTTTTGTGGTCGAGCGGCTTGTGCGTCGGGTCAGCCAGGATGATCGTTACCTTGTGCTTGCCGGCGGGCAGCCCCACCAGGATCACCGGCTCGCCGCTGGCGTCAGCCCAGTGCCACGGCGCGCCGTCCACCACCACGTGAATGTGCCCGATGCGCGGGGTCACCTTGAGCGCCTCGGGGCCGAATACCGGCTCGATGCGCAGGTTTTCGGCCCGGTACTGGATAAACACCGCGCCTTTGCTCAGCGGCCCGGCAAGCGGCGGATCGACGATCAGCCTGGCGGGCGGCTGCGGGTGTTCCAGCGGCGCAACGGCGGCGGGGCCGTTAACGTCCGCGGCGCTCAGGTTGTCCAGCGGCGTGGCCTGGGCATGTGTTACAGAGGCCAGGACGAGCAGGGGTAAAATTGCGTAACGACGAATCATGGTTCTCTCCTCATCAGTTCTGAATGACGACAGGGAAAGAAAACCATTTTTATGTATCGGAGATATTTGCCGGAGGGGGCGTTTTGTACCCGTTTGTCAGCGCGTCGCGCGGGATACAGTGCGATACAGTTTGCCTACCGGGATGGCGCACGATCGCTATCGCCAGCCCGGCAATCACCAGCGTTAACCCCGTCGACACTCCCATTGCACCCGCGATCCCCAGCGTTTTGTTCAGCCACGCATAGGCAAACGGTGCGGCTGCGGCCATCAGCTGGCCCGGGATAAGCAGCATACCCGTGCAGCGGGCATAGCTTTCCGTGCTAAACAGCTCCAGTGGCAGCGTGGCTTTTACTATGGTGACCAGCCCGTTGATGGCGCCGTAGCCCAGCACAAACCCGGCCGCGCACCAGACAAACAGGGTGCTGCTTATTCCCACAAGAAAACACAGCGGCATGGCAAGAGCGGTAAAAAGCGTAAGTTTGAAGGGGGTTAAGCGGCCGCCTGCCAGCACCTCCAGCGAGCGCGCGCCCGTCTGGCCGATCCCCCACAGCATGCCGATGGCGACTGGCAGGCCAAAGTGGGCAATAAACTCCGGCAGATGGGTGGAGGTGCCGTTAGAGACAAAGGTGATAAGGGCGATGAAGGCCGCATAAAGCCAGGCGTTACGCCGCTCGTTGCGCAGGGGCGGCGCGATGGCCTTTGTGTTTTCCATCAGCCGCTGCCGGGGAAGCGTGCGGATCAGCACTGCGCTCAGCAGGCCAAGCAGGGCATAAATGCGTAACGCGTCCTGCCAGCTCATGATGTGAAGCAGGCCATCGCCCAGCGGCCAGAAGACGGCGGAGGCCAGCCCGCCCATCAGCGTAATACGGGAGATCGTCCCGCGTGCCTGCTGGCCAAAAAGATTGACCAGCGCGGCGAACAGTGCGTCATACAGCGACAGACGCATCCCGATGCCGCACAGTAGCCAGGCGCCGTACCAGCCAGACAGCGTCCGGGTATACGCCATACCGGCGCAGCTTGCGGCAATCAGCAGCGTTCCGCCCATTACCACTTTCTGTCCGCCAAAGCGTGCCAGCAGACGGGCGACGAAAGGGGAGACCGCGGCCATCACCAGCATCGCCAGCGTCAGGCCGAGGTAAATCTGCGGCGCTGACCACCCCCGGTCGGCTGAAATCGCCCGTGCAAAGGTGCCGGGCAGATAAAACGAGATCCCCCAGTTGATAAGCTGATTACATCCGGCAGTAAGGGCAAGGCGACGAGGCAGGGCAGGTGTTTCCATTGTTTTTCATTCCGTTATGCAGTTGTCCTGAGCATAGCGAGCGCGGTATTGTGCTGGCAGGCCTGCAACCTTATGCGCTGTATAAGAGAAACTTTGAATGACGACGCTTAACCTTGGCTATCTCGCGACGTTCCGTCTGGTGATCCAGCGCGGCAGCTTTTCGGCGGCGGCGGATCTGCTGGGCATTTCCCAGCCCGCCGTTAGTCTGCAAATACGTCAGCTGGAGCAGTTTCTGCAAACGCGGCTGGTGGAGCGTACCGGGCGGGGCATTAAGGCCACGGCGGCCGGAGAGTCACTGCTGGTTCACGGAGAGCGCATTCAGCAGGTTGTGGACGAAACCCTGCGGTCCGTGAGCGCGTTCAGCCTCGATGTCAGCGGGACCATTACTCTTGGCACGGGGGCGACGGCCTGTATCCATCTTCTGCCGCCCCTGCTGGCGCAGCTGCGCCGCGACTATCCGCTCCTGCGGGTGGGCGTAACAACGGGCAACACCCTCGATATCGTCAGGGCCATTGAAGAGAACCGTCTCGATATGGGGCTGGTGACGCTGCCGGTCAGCGGCAGAGCGCTGGACGTTATGCCGGTGATGGACGAGGAGTTTGTTTTTATCGCGTCGCGGGAACAGCAGGATGCTTTCAGGGAGTTAACCCCGGAGGCGCTCCATGCCCAGCCGCTGATCGCCTTTGAGTCTGGCAGCGGTACCCGGGCGCTCATTGATGGCTGGTTTGCGGCCAATGGGTTAGCGATCGCGCCGGTGATGCAGCTTGGCAGCATTGAGGCGATTAAGCGCATGGTTCGGGTGGGGCTCGGCTACAGTATCGTTCCGCGAATGGCGGTTGAGCATGATGCTGACCGTGAAGGGCTCTGCGTCATGTCGCTCACGCCCGTGCTGCAGCGACAGCTCGCCATCGTGATGCGGCAGGACAAGATCCTCAGCAAAGGGATCGCGGGGATTATTCGGCTGGTACAAAACCCTCCGCAGGGCTAGCGGTCAGCGGCGTCGACGTTCAGGCTGGACTGCTGCGACTGGATTTTGTCCTGATGGTGATACCAGGCGCCGATGGAAGAGTAAACGAAGCGGCCAAAGAAAAACAGAAAGCTGATGAGCAGTATAATGCGGGTCATCCGGGTGTTAAAACGGTGTCGTTTGCGCATACGCGTGGCCTGACTCACTCTTCTTTTTCCTGGGCATGCCCTTCTGGGCGACGGGGATATTAAGGCACAGCGGAAAGAGAGGGTCAATTCCGTCATGTGTAAATAACCGTCAACGTTTACATTAATTATTGTTATTGAAATTAATATTTGCATTTACCATATTGATAATATGAAGAAAATTATTTCAAAAAAACGCTGTGCAAAGCTTATTTGCGTAAAATAGTTTGATTTATGTCAACGGATTCCCGGCCCTGATATTTAAAATCCCTCCTCCATACCGTTCGCCCCGCACGTGGCCGGGCGGCGCCAGGTCAGGTTGGATGCCTGTCATTATTTTCCTTCTGGAGAAAAAGGGGTTTAACCGGGCATCTATGAACATTTTTGCTTTCCTGAAAAAGAATCAACACCGCTGGTGGGTATTGCCGCTTATTTTACCGGTGGTTTTACTTCCCGTACTGAGCGTGGCGAATACGTTCACGCACCTGGGCGACGGGATAGCGGCACTTTATTATTTACCGCTCTCGTTTTTGCTTTCGCTGATGATGTTTTTTGGTCTGGAAGCCCTTCCCGGGATCGTGTTGGCGCTGTTTATCCGCTATTACCCGTCGGTCGGGATGTTTGAAACCGTCGCCGGCGTGCTCCATTTTATTGTCCCTATAGTGCTTAGCTGGGGCGGCTACCGGGTGTTTGCGCCCAGACGCAATATGACGGCGTACGGCGACGTACGGCTGATGGCGCAGCGCATTTTCTGGCAGGCCTTCTGCCCCGCGACGCTGTTTCTGCTGTTGTTCCAGTTTGCGGTGTATCTGGGCGTGTATGAGAGTCGCCAGAGCCTGGCAGGGCTTAACCCCCTCAACATTCGCACGCTGATCAACTATCAGGCCTTGCTGGTCAGCGGTCTGACGGGCGTGCCGTTAAGTTATCTGCTGATCCGCCTGATTCGTCATCCGCGCTATCTCAAAAGCCTCATCTCGCAGATCCGTACCCAGATTGACAAAAAGGTGACGCGCGCTGAGTTTCTGATTTGGGCCATTGCGCTTGCCGGGCTGCTTTCGCTCCTGCTGCTGCCGATGAATGAAAACAGTTCGATTTTCACCACTAACTACACCCTGTCGCTGCTGATGCCGGTGATGCTCTGGGGGGCGATGCGCTTTGGCTATAAGCTGATTTCGCTTATCTGGATCCCGATACTGCTGGTGTCTATTCACTATTTTTACCGCTATATCCCCGTGAACCAGGGGTACGACATTCAGCTGGCAATCACCTCTTCCAGCTATCTGGTCTTCTCGTTTGTGGTGATTTACATGTCGATGCTGGCGACCCGGCAGCGGGCGGTGAACAAACGCTCCCGCAGGCTGGCGCTGCTCGACCCGGTTCTGCATATGCCAAACCTGCGGGCGCTCTCGCGCGATCTGGCGAAAAACCCGTGGTCGGCGCTCTGTTTACTCCGCGTTCCTGAGCTTGAAATTCTGGGCCGTAACTATGGCGTGTTACTGCGCATTCAGTACAAACAGCAGCTCGCGCAATGGATTAACGGCACGCTCCAGCCCAATGAGCAGGTCTATCACCTGACGGGCTGTGACATGGCGGTTCGCCTTAATGCCGAATCGCACCAGCAGCGGATTGAAACCCTGGACGAACACATCAAGCAGTTCCGCTTTGTCTGGGACGGCATGCCGCTGCAGCCGCAGGTGGGGGTGAGCTACTGCTATGTGCGTTCGCCGGTTAACCACCTCTATCTGGTGCTGGGTGAGCTGGGGGTGGTGGCCGATCTGTCGCTCTCCTCTAACCACCCGGAAAATCTTCAGCAGCGCGGCGCCGTCCATCTGCAGCGTAGCCTGAAGGATAAAGTCGCGGTGATGAGTCGCCTGCAGCGTGCGCTGGATAACAACGCATTCACGCTGCTCGTTCAGCCCGTACGCGGCCTGCGTGGCGATAGGTATCATGAGGTCTTGCTGCGGATGACTGATGCAAACGGGCTGTTGATCTCCCCTGAACAATTCCTGCCGATAGCCCAGGAGTTCGGCCTCTCTTCGCGGGTGGATTTGTGGGTGCTGGAGCATACGCTGCGCTTTCTCGCCGCGCATCGCGAACGGCTGCCCGGCCAGCGCTTTGCCATTAATCTGGCCCCTTCAACGGTGTGTCGGGTGCAGTTCCCGCTTGAGGTGAGTCGCCTGCTGGCGAAATATGCCATTGAGCCGTGGCAGCTGATCTTTGAAGTGACGGAGTGCAGCACCTTCTGCAACGCGGAGCAGGGGCTCCACATCCTTCGGCAGCTGCAGAAAATGGGGGTACGCATTGCGATCGATGATTTTGGTACCGGTTATGCGAGCTATGCGCGGCTGAAAAGCGTGGATGCGGACATTCTCAAAATCGACGGCGATTTCATCCGCAATATCGTCAACAACAGTCTGGATTACCAGATTGTGGCCTCTATCTGTCATCTGGCGCGCATGAAGAAGATGCTGGTGGTGGCGGAATATGTCGAGACCGAAGAGATACGTAGCGCGGTGCACGCGCTAGGCATTGATTATGTGCAGGGCTATCTGATTGGCAGACCGGCACCGCTTGAGTCACTGCTGGAAGCAGAGGCGTCCACGGCGGACGCCTGAGCCGTTACGCGGCGACGTCGGCGCTTTCTTCCTCGATTTTGAGCATCCAGCCGGTGACCGCTTCCCAGTACTGCTGCTCTTTTTCCAGGTCCAGCAGGACCAGCGCGTTCTGGCTGAACCAGTCGTGCGGGAAGCTCAGCGTCCAGTGGTGATCGTCGGTTTTCAGCTTCAGCGTCGGCGGTGTGGTGGTGGCCTGACGCTGATTGTTCAGCAGCACGCCCAGGCGCAGCAGCTGAATAAGCGGCAGGAACTGCTTTTTCTTAAACAGCGTGAAGCGCGGCAGATCGTCGAGCTTGATGGCTTTACGGTGATAGCGCACCAGGGTCGCCATCATGGTTTGCTGCTCCTGGTTGAAGCCGGGCAGATCGCTGTTTTGCAGAATATACGCTGAATGGCGGTGCATCCCGCTGTGGTTGATGTTCAGCCCCACCTCGTGCAGCATCGCGGCCCATTTCAGCAGCGCGGCAAGCTGCGGGTGCGCCAGCTTGGGGTTCTGCTCCTGCCACTGCTCGTACATCTGCACCGTGGTTTCCAGCACGCGCTTCGCCTGCTCGCGGTCGATGTTGTACTGGTTGGCCAGGCTCTGCGCGGTGCGGCTGCGAATGTCCTGATGGCGGAAGCGGCCCTCCATCTCATACAGCACCCCCTCACGCAGCGCGCCGTCGGAAAGGCGCAGCTCTTTAATCGCCAGGGCGTCAAACACGCCGCAGAGAATAGCCAGGCCCGGCACGAAGACTGCCTTACGCTCGTCGGAAAGCCCCGGCAGGCTTAGGGCGTCAAAACTTTTATGCTTCAGCACATCTTCGGTCAGCAGGGTCAGGCGTTCAGGCGTGATAAAACCGTCTTTTTCACCCATCGCCAGCAGCACTTCATGCGCCGCCTTGATGGTGCCCGACGCGCCCAGCGCCACGTTCCAGCCCTGAATGCGGTACTGCCAGGCCAGATTCTCCAGCTTCTGGATCGCAGCCATTTTGGCCCGCTGGAAGTTTTCACGGGTAATGGTGCCGCCGGGGAAGTACATCTGCGCGAAGCTGACGCAGCCCATGCGACGGCTCTCCACCAGGCGCGGCTCAAAGTCTTCGCCGATCACCAGCTCCGTAGAACCACCGCCGATGTCGATCACCAGCTTGCGCCCTTTTTCCGGCTGGGTATGTTCAACGCCCATGAAAATCAGACGCGCCTCCTCGTTTCCGGAGATGATCTCAATCGGGTAGGGGATCACTTTTTCGGCCCGCTTGAGGAACTCCGGCGCGTTCAGCGCCTGGCGCAGCGTGTGGGTGCCCACGATGCAAACGCTGGAGGGCGAGAAGCCCTGCAGGCGTTCGGCAAACAGCGACAGGCAGTTTAAACCGCGCTCCATCGCCTCTTCGCTGAGCATGCTGCGCTCATCAAGCCCATCCGCCAGGTGTACGCGCTGCTTCAGACGACCGATGATCTGCAGCGCGCCATCCACCTCACGGGCGATGACCATGTGAAAACTGTTAGAGCCAAGATCGACCGCGGCGTATTCCTGCGGGCGTGGGGTCTTATCATTTATCGGCATAGGTTAATCGGGTTGCTCGAGTGATTTGATATAGTCGTAAATCGCCAGCTGTGACCGCACTTTACGGCGGTTGCCGCGCGGTACGTAGCGGTTACTGAGTTCTTTGTCGATATAGCGCGCCTTCACCGTATCGCTGAACAGGATCTCGATAATGTCGAGGATACGCTGTTTCAGAAGCGGATCCAGCAGCGGCGTCGCGACTTCAATTCGATAGTCAATATTGCGCGTCATCCAGTCTGCCGAAGAGAGATAGACCTGTTTATCGCCCGCATTATCGAAAATATAGACCCGATCGTGCTCCAGGTAGCGGTCAACGATGCTGATAACGCGAATATTGTCGCTGATGCCTTCCAGTTCCGGAATAAGCGAGCACATGCCGCGGATCAGCAGGTTAACCGGCACGCCGGAGCTGGACGCCGCATACAGCCTGTCCACCAGCCCTTTATCGACCAGGTTGTTAAGCTTCAGCGTGATGCCGGACGACAAGCCTTTCTGGGCATTGGCGATCTCTTTATCGATCATATCGTACAGCAGGCGGCGCGAGTTCTGCGGTGAGACCAGCAGATAGTCGAAGCTCACCGGACGGTACGGGTTTTCGATAAAGTTAAAGACCCGGCGCACTTCGTTGGTAATGCGGGCGTCAGCGGTTAAGAGCGAGTAGTCGGTATAAATCCGCGCGGTTTTTTCGTTAAAGTTCCCGGTGCCGATGTGGGCATAGCGCACCACGTCATCACCCTCTTTACGCGAGATCAGGAACAGTTTGGCGTGAATTTTCAGACCCGGCGCGGAGAAGATCACGTGCACGCCCGCTTCCGTCAGGCGGCGCGCCCAGTGAATGTTCGCCTCTTCGTCGAAGCGCGCCTGCAGCTCAACCACCACGGTGACTTTTTTGCCGTTGTGTGCCGCGTGGATCATCGCATCGATGATGCGGGAATCTTTTGCCACGCGGTAGATGTTGATTTTGATCGCCAGCACGTTCGGGTCGAACGAGGCCTGACGCAGCAGCTCCAGCACGTGTTCAAAGGTGTGGTACGGGTAGTAGAGCAGCACGTCGCGCTCGCGGATGGCGTCGAATCCGTTGCGGAATTTATCGAACCAGATATGACGCAGGCGCGGCAGCGGTTTGTTCACCAGATTGGCTTTGCCAACGTTCGGGAAGCCAATGAAGTCTTTAAAGTTGTGGTAACGGCCACCCGGCACGATGGAGTCATAGCGTGAAATGGTCAGCTTCTCGCGCAGCATCTCCACCATGGCGTCCGGCATATCGCGCTGATAGACAAAGCGCACCGGCTCAGCCGTCAGGCGCTGTTTCAGGCTGGAGGACATCAGCTCCATCAGGCTGGCTTCCATCTCGTGCACCAGGTCATATTCGGCGTCACGGGTCATCTTCATCGAGTAGGCGTTTAACGCATCGTAATCGAAGAAGCCTTTGAAGATGTCGTCCAGGCAGTAGCGCAGGATGTTATCCAGCAGGATCATCGGCTTGCGTCTGCGCGGGGTTTCCGGCGGCAGGTTCACGAAGCGCGGCACCTTGTCGGACGGGATCTCCAGCAGGGCATAACGGATGGATTCACCGCGAATAATTTCCACCGCCAGGTAGGTGTAGTCATCCTTCAGGAACTGCACCAGATCGGTTTCGCGGTTGATGAGAATCGGGGTAATGTGCTGGCGCAGATACTGTTTAAAGTAGTGGCGCAGCCAGTTTTGTTGGTTAACGGAAAGCTGACGTTCGTTAATCAGGAAGATTTGGTTGCGCGCCATCTCCAGCAGCAGTTCGTTATACAGGCCGTCAAATTCCTGATCGGCTTTCAGCACGCGGGACTGGATTTTGCCCAGCAGATGCCGCGAGTGCGAGTTTAAGCCCTGTTCTTCGCTGATGATGATGCGTCTTTTCAGCTCGGCAAAGCGAACCTTATAGAACTCATCCAGGTTGTTGGAATAAATGCCTAAAAAACGCATGCGTTCGATCAGCGGGTTACTTTTGTCTGCCGCTTCCTGGAGTACACGTTCGTTAAATGCTAACCAGCTTAGCTCTTTCTCGATATATAACTTTTCCTGACCCATTACAGCTCACACTCCAGTTCAATCACAGGACGTGGTAAATCCGTCTCGTCCTTATTATGGCGAGCATTTCCACGATATGTCCAACAGTGCCAGAAAAGTATGACAGTTATTTTTTTTGTTGGGGAATTTAGCGGGTTGGGGGAGGGAATATCGGGTAGCGAAGCGCCACCCGACATAGCAAACTACTCTTCGGCCGCATAACCCTGCGGGGGCAACTTCACGCCGTCCAGCCAGGCTGCGCCGTCGCGCATCTCCAGACGCCCGTCGACAAACCAGCTTACCACCAGCGGGTAAATGGCGTGCTCCTGCGTCTGCACGCGTTCGGTCACGTCGTCTTCGTTGTCGCCGTCAAAGACCGGGACTTTCGCCTGCAGGATCACCGGGCCACCGTCCAGCTCGTCGGTCACGAAATGGACGGAGGTACCGTGCTCCTCGTCACCGTTTTCCAGCACCTGACGATGGGTATGCAGGCCGGGATATTTTGGCAACAGGGAAGGGTGAATATTCAGCAGTCGACCGGCGTAGTGTTCGACGAAGGCCGGGCTCAGAATACGCATATAGCCCGCCAGCACCACGAGGTCGGGCGCGTAGGCGTCAATCTCCTGCACCAGCTCGCGGTCAAAGGCTTCACGTCCGGCGAACTGGCTGGCTTCCAGCGCGTGAGCGGGAATGTTCGCTTCCCGCGCGCGCTCAAGGCCGAACGCGTCGGCCTTGTTGCTGAAAACTGCCCGAATGGTGCCATTGATTTTCTTCTGTTTGCAGGCGTCTATGATGGCCTGCAAATTGCTTCCGTTACCGGAAATGAGCACCACGATGTTTTTCATTCAATGACCACACGCTGTTCGGAATCGGAGGCTTTAATCGTACCGATTTTCCACGCGTTTTCACCTTTCTCGGTCAGCAGCTTAACCGCTTTATCCGCTTCGCTTGCCGGCAGGGCGATAACCATGCCCACACCGCAGTTAAAGGTGCGGTACATTTCGTGAGAGCTCACGTTGCCTGCATTCTGCAGCCAGTTAAAGACGGCTGGCCACTGCCATGAGGATTCGTCGATCACCGCCTGGGTGTTGTCCGGCAGCACGCGCGGGATGTTTTCCCAGAAGCCGCCGCCGGTCAGGTGAGCAATAGCGTGAACGTCAACGTTCTCGATAAGCTCCAGCACGTTTTTCACGTAGATGCGGGTTGGGGCCAGCAGGTGGTCGGCCAGCGGTTTACCGTCCAGCTCGGTGGTCAGCGGATCGCAGCCGCTTACTTCGAGGATTTTACGCACCAGAGAGTAGCCGTTAGAGTGCGGGCCGCTGGAGGCCAGCGCGATCAGCACATCGCCATCGGCCACTTTGCTGCCGTCGATAATTTCTGATTTTTCTACTACGCCGACGCAGAAGCCCGCGACGTCATAATCTTCGCCGTGGTACATGCCCGGCATTTCAGCGGTTTCACCGCCCACCAGCGCACAGCCGGACTGCAGACAGCCTTCGGCGATACCGTTAATGACGCTGGCTGCGGTATCCACATCCAGTTTGCCGGTCGCGTAATAATCGAGGAAGAACAGCGGCTCTGCGCCCTGAACCACCAGGTCGTTCACACACATCGCAACCAGATCGATACCGATCGTGTCGTGACGTTTTAAATCCATCGCCAGGCGCAGCTTGGTGCCTACGCCGTCAGTGCCCGAGACCAGAACAGGTTCACGATATTTTTGCGGCAGCGCGCACAGTGCGCCGAATCCACCCAGACCACCCATGACTTCCGGGCGGCGGGTTTTCTTCACCACACCTTTGATTCGGTCAACCAGCGCATTACCTGCGTCAATATCAACACCGGCATCTTTGTAGCTGAGAGAAGTTTTGTTGGTCACGGCTTAAATCCCCACGCGATTGCATAGCTAGTAAGAAAAATCGGCGCAATTCTAACAGTCCAGGCAAACGTTTGCGAGCCTATTCTGGACGTGGGGATCTTTTTTATCTGTATAGCCCGCAAATGCAGCCAAACTTGACTCCGTTCACGAAAATGAAACCGGTTTCGGCGTTCTGCTTGCAACGAATATCCCCTTTGCACATCATCGAACTGAAACCGGTTTCTGTAATTGTTTTTGCAGAAAATAACGCAGAATGAGGGAAAGCGAATGTCAGGATTCAAAGCAGATTTTCTGTGGGGTGGGGCCGTTGCGGCGCACCAGCTTGAGGGCGGCTGGAAAGAGGGCGCTAAGGGCGTAAGCGTTGCCGACGTCATGACCGCGGGCGCCCACGGCGTGCCGCGTGAAATCACCAACGGCGTGCTGGAGGGGAAAAACTACCCTAACCATGAGGCTATCGATTTCTACCACCGTTATAAAGAAGACATCAAACTCTTTGCCGAGATGGGGTTCAAATGCTTCCGTACCTCCATCGCCTGGACGCGTATCTTCCCGAAAGGCGACGAGCTGGAGCCGAACGAGGCAGGCCTGAAATTCTATGACGATCTGTTCGACGAATGCCTGAAGTACGGCATTGAACCGGTTATTACGCTTTCCCACTTCGAGATGCCGTTCCACCTGGTGACGGAATACGGCGGCTGGCGCAACCGTAAGCTGGTCGACTTCTTCGTGCGTTTTGCAAAGGTCGTTTTTGAGCGCTACCAGCATAAAGTGAAGTACTGGATGACCTTTAACGAGATCAACAACCAGGCCAACTTCCACGAAGACTTTGCGCCATTTACCAACTCCGGGCTGAAGTACGCGCCGGGTGAAGACCGCGAGCCGGTGATGTTCCAGGCGGCGCACTACGAACTGGTGGCCAGCGCCCTGGCGGTGAAGGCGGGCCGTAAGATTAACCCGTCGCTGCAGATCGGCTGCATGATTGCCATGTGCCCCATCTACCCGCTGACCTGTGCGCCGGACGACATGATGATGGCGATGAACGCCATGCACCGTCGCTACTGGTTTACCGACGTTCACGTGCGCGGCAAATATCCGCAGCATCTGCTCAACTACTTCGAGCGTCGCGGCTTCGCGCTGGATATCACCGAAGAAGATAAAGCCGCGCTGAAGCAGGGCTGCGTGGATTACATCGGGTTCAGCTACTACATGTCTTTCGCCACCAAAGCGACGGCAGATAACCCGGCGCTGGACTACGACGAGAGCAAGAGCCTGGTCTCCAACCCGTACGTGCAGAAATCCGACTGGGGCTGGCAGATTGATCCGGTCGGGCTGCGCTACTCTCTGAACTGGTTCTGGGATCACTACCAGCTGCCGCTGTTTATCGTTGAGAACGGCTTTGGCGCGATCGACGTGCAGGAGAGCGACGGCACGGTGAACGACCAGTACCGCATCGATTACCTTTCCGCACACATCCGCGAGATGAAAAAAGCGGTGGTGGAGGATGGCGTGGATCTGATGGGCTATACCCCGTGGGGCTGTATCGACCTGGTGTCTGCCGGAACGGGCGAAATGAAAAAACGCTACGGCTTTATCTTTGTCGATAAAGATAACGAAGGTAACGGCACCCTGAACCGCAGCAAGAAGAAATCGTTCGACTGGTATAAGCAGGTGATTGCGAGCAACGGCGATAACCTCTAATTGTCGGGTGGCGCTAACGCTTACCCGACCTACAATACACGTAGGCCCGCGTAAGCGCAGCGCCACCGGGCAAGACCCCGCACCCAAGCCGGAGCCCAGCCTCCGGTTTTTTTGTTTTTGATTGATATACGTCAAGCAAGTTGGGTATGGCGCAATCCGAAAAAAGCGGTATAATCCCGCGATTTTTTTGCGGATGCCACCTCAGAGGAGAAAGAGAATGAAGATTGTGGAAGTGAAACACCCACTCGTTAAACACAAGTTGGGCCTGATGCGTGAGCATGACATCAGCACGAAGCGTTTTCGCGAACTGGCTTCTGAAGTGGGCAGCCTGCTGACCTACGAAGCAACCTCCGATCTGGAAACAGAAAAAGTGACCATCGAAGGCTGGAACGGTCCGGTGCAGGTTGAGCAGATCAAAGGTAAGAAAATTACCGTAGTGCCTATCCTGCGTGCCGGTCTTGGCATGATGGAAGGCGTGCTGGAGCACGTACCGAGCGCGCGCATCAGCGTGGTCGGTATCTACCGTAACGAAGAGACGCTGGAGCCGGTACCTTACTTCCAGAAGCTGGTCTCTAACATCGACGAGCGCATGGCGCTGGTGGTTGACCCAATGCTGGCGACCGGCGGTTCAATGATCGCCACCATCGATCTGCTGAAAAAAGCGGGCTGCAGCAGCATTAAGGTGCTGGTTCTGGTTGCTGCTCCGGAAGGGATCGCGGCGCTGGAAAAAGCGCACCCAGACGTTGAGCTGTACACCGCCTCTATCGACCAGGGGCTGAACGAGCACGGGTACATCATCCCGGGGCTCGGCGATGCCGGCGATAAGATCTTTGGTACGAAATAATCGAATAACGATAAATAAGCCGACTTTGATAGTCGGCTTTTTTTTGAATAAAAACCAACAATACTACACAGAGGAAAACACTATGACGCGCCGTGCTATCGGGGTGAGTGAAAGACCGCCGCTTTTACAGACTATCCCGCTTAGTTTGCAGCACCTGTTCGCTATGTTTGGCGCAACCGTGCTGGTGCCAATCCTGTTTCACATTAACCCGGCTACCGTGCTGCTGTTCAACGGCATCGGGACGCTGCTGTACCTCTTTATCTGTAAAGGCAAAATCCCGGCGTATCTGGGGTCGAGCTTTGCTTTTATCTCGCCGGTGCTGTTGCTGCTGCCCCTGGGGTATGAAGTGGCGCTGGGCGGCTTTATCATGTGCGGCGTGCTGTTCTGCCTGGTTTCCTTCATTGTGAAGAAAGCCGGTACCGGCTGGCTGGACGTGATGTTCCCGCCTGCGGCGATGGGCGCCATCGTTGCCGTTATCGGCCTGGAGCTGGCGGGCGTGGCGGCGAATATGGCCGGCCTGCTGCCTGCGGACGGCCAGTCGCCGGACTCCAAAACCATTATCATCTCACTGGTGACGCTGGGCGTGACGGTATTTGGCTCCGTGCTGTTCCGCGGTTTTATGGCGATTATCCCGATCCTGATCGGCGTGCTGGCGGGCTACGCGCTCTCCTTCGTCATGGGCGTTGTGGATACCACCCCGATTGCCGAGGCGCACTGGTTCGCGCTGCCAACTTTCTACACCCCACGCTTTGAATGGTTCGCCATTTTCACCATTCTGCCTGCCGCGCTGGTGGTAATTGCGGAGCACGTTGGCCACCTGGTGGTGACGGCGAACATTGTGAAGCGCGACCTGATCCGCGACCCGGGTCTGCACCGCTCCATGTTTGCCAACGGTTTCTCCACCATCATCTCCGGTTTCTTCGGTTCCACGCCAAACACCACCTACGGTGAAAACATCGGCGTGATGGCGATTACCCGCGTCTACAGTACCTGGGTTATCGGCGGCGCGGCGATCATCGCCATTCTGCTCTCCTGCGTGGGCAAGCTGGCGGCAGCGATTCAGATCATTCCTGTGCCGGTGATGGGCGGCGTTTCTCTGCTGTTGTACGGCGTGATCGGTGCCTCCGGTATTCGCGTGCTGATTGAATCCAAAGTGGATTACAGCAAGGCGCAAAACCTGATCCTGACCTCCGTTATCCTGATCATCGGCGTGAGCGGCGCGAAGGTGCACATCGGTGCGGCCGAGCTGAAGGGCATGGCGCTGGCGACCATCGTGGGCGTGGGCCTGAGCCTGATTTTCAAGCTGATCTCGGTGATCCGCCCGGAAGAGGTGGTGCTGGACGCTGACGAAAGCGAAAAAGCCCCACACTGATCCATTAACTGGGCGAAGGATCGCCCGGTTCTCTCCTGGCAGGTTCCGTGTTAAACTCATCGCCGATTTTATGTAAGATCTCTGGTTGAGGTATTTCTGAACGGACCGGCACAGCTCTCTCTGCCACTCTATCTCCCTGACGACGAAACTTTTGCGAGTTTCTGGCCGGGTGATAACCCCTCTTTACTGGCTGCACTGCAAAACGTGCTGCGTCAGGATCACAGCGGATACATCTATATCTGGTCACGCGAAGGCGCGGGGCGCAGCCACCTGCTGCATGCCGCCTGTGCCGAGCTTTCGGCGCGCGGCGATGCGGTCGGCTATGTGCCGCTGGATAAACGTACCTGGTTTGTGCCTGAAGTGCTTGAGGGCATGGAACATCTCTCGCTGGTCTGCATCGATAATATCGAATGCGTGGCGGGGGACGAGCCGTGGGAAATGGCGATCTTTAACCTCTACAACCGCATTCTGGAGTCGGGCAAAACCCGGCTGCTGATCACCGGCGATCGTCCGCCGCGCCAGCTTAACCTTGGGCTGCCGGATCTGGCGTCTCGTCTGGACTGGGGACAAATCTACAAGCTCCAGCCGCTGTCAGATGAAGATAAGCTGCAGGCGTTACAGCTGCGAGCAAAGCAGCGCGGCTTTGAGCTGCCGGAAGACGTGGGCCGTTTCCTGCTCAAGCGTCTGGACCGCGAGATGCGCACCCTGTTTGATACGCTCGATCAGCTCGATCGCGCCTCCATTACCGCCCAGCGCAAGCTGACCATTCCGTTTGTGAAAGATATTCTTAAGCTGTAGTTATGCCGGGTGGCGGCTGCGCCTTACCGGGCCTACATATGGTGCCCGTAGGCCCGGTAAGCGCAGCGCCACTGGGCTAAAGATCCCCCAGCAAGTGCCCCACCAGCAGCGGAATCGGCCTTCCCGACGCCACGCTCCTGCCATTCTCGCGCCACAGCGCCGTGCCGCTGATGTCCAGATGCGCCCACGGGATCGTCTGCGGGCAAAAATGGTGCAGAAGCCACGCCGCCGACGCGCTGATTGCCGCGTTGTTTGTCGGGGTGTTGCACAGATCGGCAATCGCGCTGTCGGTCTGCTTTTTCAGCCGCGCGTCCAGCGGCAGGGACCACACTTCGTCACCGCTCCGTTTTCCCGCCTGCGTCAACGCGGCGCGCAGCGGTTCATCCTGCGTCATCAGCCCGCTCAGCTCATACCCCAGCGCTTTCACCACCGCACCGGTTAAGGTCGCCATATCAATAATATAGCGCGCCTGCGGATGGCGCTGGCTGGCCCAGGCGATGGCATCCGCCAGCACCAGTCGGCCTTCGGCATCGGTGTTGTTGATTTCAACCGTCATGCCGTTACAGGCTGTTGCTACCGAGCCGGGCTGCATGGCGTCCGGGCCGATGGCGTTTTCCGCCAGCGCCAGCACGCCCATGATGCGTACGGGCAGCGCCAGCTCTGCTACGGTCAGCATCAGCCCCAGCACGTTGGCCGCACCGCACATATCGTATTTCATGGTGTACATGCCTGCGCCTTCCTTCAGCCACAGGCCGCCGGTATCGAAGGTAATGCCTTTACCTACGTAGCAGCGCACCGGGCCGTCAGAAACGCCGTCGTAATGAATAGCCAGCAGACGTGGCGGGCAGGTCGCCCCTTTGCCGACGGCGTTCAGCAGCCCAAGACCCTGCTCAACAATAGCCTTTTCGTTCAGCACCTCGCAGCGCAGGGCAGGGTAGGCGGCACACAGTTTTTGCGCCTCTTCGACCATAAACTGCGGCGTACAGCGATCGGACGGTATATCCGCCAGGCGACGCGCCGCGACCATGCCGTGAGCGATGGCCTGCTGCTGGCGGAAAATTGTTTCCAGCTTCGCCTGCTGCTCAGGCAGGCAGAGGGCGGTGATGTGCTTAATACGAACGCACTCACTGGTTTTTTTCAGCTGTAAATCGCTCAGCCTGTGCGCCTGATTAAAGAGAAAACGCAGCACCTGCGCCAGCACCACCTCGTCGATATTTGTTGCGTCCAGCACGATATCTGCGCTGACGGGAGAGGCAATCAGCGGTCGCAGGGCGGCAAGCAGGCCTTCAGTGAGCGCGTCATGCCAGAGCGCATCCGGCAGCAGGGTGATGCGCGCAAAGGGCGCGCAGCCAAAGCAGGTGTCCGCGATGCCGTCAGAGTCACGCATTTCCGCAACAAGCGCGGTTTGCGGCAACTGCGCACAGGAGACGCGGGCGATTAAATGGCTTCGTGGCTTCGCGTCAGAAAGCGCGGTGATAAACTGATACGCGATCATCATGACTCCTCAATCGGTGCGCGGATCCGCGCGGCGTAGGCCTGCATCCACTCTTCGTCCACGGCGTGATAGTGCGTTTTCTCCCGCAGGCGCTCGGTACGAAAAACGGTGAGGGGCTGACGGGCCGTCGCCACCACAAACGAGAAGGTTTTGATGTTAGTGGCGGCGCCAAATTCGCCCCTGTTGTTCATGCACACCACGGAGAGATCGCCCACGCGACCGAAGCGCGACATCAGCTTGTCTTCCAGCTCGAACACCACGGAGTCTGCCGCCTGCTGCGGCGTCATACCCTGCGCCATGCGACGAACGATTTCGTAGCTCGTGCAGCCTTTCATCAAATCTTCACCGACGCCCGTAGCGGTGGCCGCGCCGGTTTCGCTGTCGCAGTAAAAGCCGGAGCCGATAATCGGCGAATCCCCAATGCGGCCGCGTTTTTTCATAAACAGGCCGCTGGTGGAGGTGGCAACGCTCATCGACCCCTGCTTATCGAGGCCGATAATGCCGACGGTGTCGTGTCCGTCGTACGGGCTTAAGCCTTTATCCAGCGTCTCGCGGCAGCGTTTGCGGTAGTGCTGCATGGCGCGTTCGGTGAGCATGCTTTTGTCGGCAAAGCCCTGACTTAGCGCCCATTCACGCGCGCCCTGGCCGACCAGCAGGCTGTTGTAGCGCTGGCGGCTGAGCGCGTGCGCCACGCGCACCGGGTTGGCGATATCCACCAGGTTCCCCACGGCACCGAACGCCAGCGTGTCGCCGTCCATGAATGCCGCATCCAGCTCGACTTCGCCGTTTTCGGTCGGCAGCCCGCCGTAGCCGACGGATTTATAAAACGGAAAGTCTTCGACGGCGGCGACGGCATCAACCACCGCCGTAGCGACCGGTTTTCCCGCCGCCAGGGCAGACGCAGATTCCGTTACCCCTTCAAGCGCCATTCGCCAGGTTGCGATAATTCCCCACATGCTTTACTCCTGTTTTGCAAGGGTGGTGTCGGTTTGCGTAACGGTGGCAATTTCCGCCGCGCGGTACTGTTTGTCCACGATACGCATGAAAGGCAGGTACAGCATGGCGCCAATCAGCAGGTTGATCAGCTGCATCACGCTGCCGCTCAGGTGTCCGGTGACGATAAAACCGCTGATCACCGGCGGCAGCGTCCAGGGGATAAACACCCCGGTGGTGACGGCGACCGCGCCAACCTTCATCGCCGCATACTGCACGGTGACCAGCACCAGCGGCACCAGGTTGAACGGAATAAGCATGATCGGGTTCATGATCACCGGCAGGCCAAACAGAATCGGCTCGTTGATGTTAAACACCGACGCCCCGGCGCCGAGGCGCGCCACTTCGCGCATGTTTTTACTGCGGGCGAAAATCAGCATCGCAATCACCAGCGACAGCGTAGCACCCGCGCCGCCCATCCAGATCATGTCAAAAAACTGTTCCGTGATAATGTGCGGCGGCGTCGTCCCCGCCTGGATAGCGGCGATGTTGTCGGTCTGGTTTTCCATCCACAGCGGACGAATGATGCCGTTAATCATCGAGCCGGAGTTAATGCCCACTGACCAGAGAATGGTGATGCTGAAGACGGTCATCAGCGCACCGAAATAGGAGGTGCCGTAGTGGCGCACCGGGGTAGCAACCACTTCATAAATAAACTGGTGGATGGTGTTGTAGTGAGTGTTTTCGAAGACGATGCGGATACCCAGTACCAGAATCATCACCAGCAGGGCGGGGATCAGCGCCGCGAACGACTCCTGCACCGCAGGAGGCACGCCGTCCGGCATTTTAATGACCAGATTTTTGCGCTTCAGCCAGCAGAACAGCTCCGTCCAGAGCAGCGAGCCGATCATCGCCACGAACAATCCTTTGCTGCCAATCCACTCCACCGGCATCACGGTAATCCCGCCGTTTTCCGCCACCTTAATAAACGGCGTCAGGATCAGAAACGCGACCAGCGCCAGAATGCCGCAGGAGATGCGGTCCTCGCCGTAGTGTTCCGCCAGGCGGAAGGCGACCAGGAAGCTGATGAACAGCGACATGGTGGAGAACACCGCGTTGAATGGAATTTCAATAATCGCGCTCCAGCTCTCACCAAAGGCCTGAGACATAAACTGCTGATAGGCCTGGTTAGGGAAGGAGGAGATAACCAGCAGAATGGAGCCGACGATAATAAACGGCATGAATGACACGTAGGCACCGCGAATGGCCCCGAGATGACGCTGCTGGGCCGTTTTCGCCGCCAGGGGCATCAGTTTTGCTTCAAGAAATCCCAGAACATTGTTCATTGTGAACTCCGTACAAGATTGAGGGGGGTTGTTTATGTTATGTCTGTGGATTATCAGTGAAGCGCGGCGAGCGAAAGGTGAAACCGGTCACAAAGCAATCGCCTGTGTTATATAAATCTCATATGATTAGTTAACGGAATTGTTGCGATGGAAATTAAACTTCACGCCAATGCGACCACCACGCCGCGCATCCGCCGCTATCTGCAACAGTCAGATAAAAGCGACAGAGAGCTTGCCGTTGAGCTGGGGATCTCGGTCACGACCGTCAGGCGCTGGCGCAACCGCGACCAGGTTTCGGATAACCACACCACGCCAAAAGTGATACACAAAGCGTTGAGACAGGAGCAGGTGGCGCTGGTGAATGCGCTGCGCGACATCTCAGGGGCGCCGTTAGATGAACTGCTGCAGATGGTTAACGACGTGCTGGGGATCCGCGTTTCAAGGGCAACGCTAAATCGCTATCTCAAACCGGCCTCCGCGAAGCTAAAAGGGGGGCCGTTGCAGGGAATAAAAGCGCTGAAGGCTGGCATGCGGCCGCATACGCTGATGCTCCATCATCTGCCTTTATCCCTGCACATGGACGATGGGGGCGAACAACACCTGCTCTGGGCGCGCGAACCGGTGAGCGGCTGGTGTTATGCCCGGCTCTATGCGGGACTGTCGCCTCAGTTGCTCAATACCTGGACGAGGGCGCTGCTTGATGACTGTCCTGCTGATATACAATCTATTGAGACTTTTGGTTTTGAGCTGACGGAGGCTGCAAAAGATGTGGCTGTAAAAACGCATCCCCAAAAACACAACGCGCTTCAGGTGGCGGTGCCATTAGGCGATGTTATTCCTCGCGTAAATGATGAACCGGCGGGAGAGGTGTTGATCGCCCTGTGCGAGTTTTATAACCGGGGCAAAACGCAGAAAAAGCTGGGAGAGAGTACGCCGCAGGCGTTTCTGGAAGCGCTGCGGCGTAAGGACTAGAGGATGTCGAGCACTTCTTCCGGCGGACGGCCAATGCGCGCCTTGCCGTTCGCCACCACAATCGGGCGCTCAATCAGCTTTGGATTGTCGACCATCGCCTGTACCAGTTCAGCCTCGGTGAGGCGGCTGTCATCCAGATTAAGCGATTTATACAGATCCTCTTTCTGACGCATCAGTTCGCGCGCGCTGCCCATCCCCAGCATGTGCAGCAGCTCGCGGATCGTCTGAGCGTCCGGCGGCGTCTCCAGATACAGCACCACTTCCGGGTCGATGCCGTTAGATTTCAGCAGGCTGAGGGTGTCGCGGCTCTTGGAGCAGCGAGGGTTATGGTAAATTTGTACCGCGTCTGTCATGACTTCTCCTTTATTACATCTTCTCGTACGGCTTAAAGCGTTGTTGCAGGCCGCGCAGCTGGTCGATGCGCGCGTCGTAGCGGGCCTGCTGCAGGCTGCCGAGCTTCACCTGCGAGCTGGCGCTGCTGAGCAGGGAAATAGCCTGATCGAGACGGCCCGCCAGCGCCAGCCCTTCAGCACGCGCCGCCAGTTCCTGATCGCGGTTACCCAGTTGCCCCTGCGCCTGAGCGAGCAGCTCCCAGCCGTTCTGGTCGTCTTTATTGTTAAACGTGTAGCGGTTCAGAATGGTCACGGCCTGCGCAGGCTGACCGTCCTGCAAATAAGCGTTCGCCAGGTTAAGCTGCAGCACCGGGTTGGTCCGTATGTCTTTCGCCCCTTTCAGGCGGTTAATCGCATCAGTGGCTTTCTTCTGCCCCAGATCGATATCCGTCGAGAGATCGAGATACCACGGATTGTTCGGGTCGGCTGCCAGCAGCGGCTGCAGCGCTTTACGCGCCTCGTCGTATTTACTGGCTTCCATCGCCTGTAGCGCCTGACCATACTGCGCGGCATTTTTTTCCCGCACGTTGCCTTTCGCCAGGGTATCCAGCAGATCGCTGGTGAGCTGGTTACGTCCGGAGTTGTACATGCCGAGCGTTCTTACTTTCGCCATGTAGAAGTCCTGCGAAGACTGCACGACCACCGGGCGCATCTGGTTGGCACGGTTGCGTGCATCCGAGAGACGGCTTTCCGGCAGCGGGTGGGTGAGCAAAATTTCCGGCGGACGGGAAGAATACCGTGCCTGGTCGAGCAGTTTTTCCAGGAAGCTCGGCATGGCCTGCGGGTCAAAGCCGGAGCGCTGTAAAACCTGAATGCCGATGCGGTCAGCTTCCTGCTCGTTTTGCTGGGTGAAGCTGATCATCCCCTGACGCGTTCCCGCAAGCGTACCGGTCAGGGCCGCCATCCCGGCCTGCGGGCTGGCCATCGCCAGCAGAATAGAGCCCAGTGCGCCCACCCAGGTGAGCGGGGCGTTACGCTTCTGGTCTTCCATTGCACGCGCGAGGTGGCGCTGGGTAACGTGCGAAATTTCGTGCGCCATTACCGAAGCCAGCTGGCTTTCGTTGTCTGAGTAACGGAATAACGCCGAATGCAGCACCACGTTTCCGCCGAAGAAGGCGAAGGCGTTGATTTCGTCGTTATTAATCAAATAGAAGTGGAAGGGCGTTTTTACCGAATCGGCGTGCGCCACCAGGCGCATCCCCAGCCCGTTAATGTACTGCACCAGCAAAGGGTCGTTGATCAGCGGGGCGCTGCCGCGCAGCTGGCGCACATAGTAATCACCCATCTGCATCTCTTGCCCGATAGAGAGCGTGCTTCCTGCCGTGGTGCCCATGTCCGGCAATGAATCGGACGAGTCAGCGAAAGCGGGCAACACCTGACCGACCGTCACTGCGGCAATCAGTGTTGCAACCAGTGTTTTTCTCAACTGCCTGAACATAACCACTGTCCTGTATGTTGGAGGTGCTAATTTGACCGATGAACCGGCATATCGTTCATCTCTGCTGCCCTGCGAGTGTAGCCGTGTTACCGCATGAAGAAAATCCCATTCATCAGGCTTTTGCGGATTGTGACAGGGATACAAAAAGCGAAAGTCTTTTTTGTGACAGTTAGATACAATTCACCGTCTCACTCCCGCCATTCGATTCAGGGAAGGGTTGTATGCTCGAAATGTTAATGCAGTGGTATCGGCGTCGGTTCAGTGACCCGGAAGCCATTGCTTTGCTGGTTATTCTGGTTGCCGGGTTCGGTATTCTGTTCTTCTTCAGCGGCCTGCTCGCCCCTCTGCTGGTGGCGATTGTGCTCGCGTACCTGCTGGAGTGGCCAACGGCGCGCCTGGAACATATCGGCTGTTCGCGCCGCTGGGCGACCAGCATCGTGCTGGTGCTGTTTGTCGGCATTCTGCTGCTGATGGCATTTGTGGTGATGCCGGTTGCCTGGCAGCAGGGGATCTACCTGATCCGCGATATGCCCGGGATGTTGAACAAGCTGTCTGATTTCGCCGCCACGCTGCCGCGTCGTTACCCCGCGCTGATGGATGCGGGGATCATAGATGCGATGGCCGAAAACATGCGCGCCCGCATCATGACGATGGGCGATTCGGTGGTGAAATACTCTCTGGCCTCGCTGGTGGGTCTGCTGACGCTGGCCGTCTATCTTGTGCTCGTGCCGCTAATGGTGTTCTTCCTGGTCAAGGACAAAGAGCAGATGCTGAACGCGGTACGCCGCGTGCTGCCGCGCAATCGCGGGCTGGCCGGGCAGGTCTGGCAGGAGATGAACCAGCAGATCACCAACTACATTCGCGGCAAGGTGCTGGAGATGATCGTGGTGGGCGTGGCGACCTGGATTGGCTTCCTGATCTTCGGCCTGAACTACTCGCTGTTGCTGGCGGTGCTTGTCGGATTTTCGGTTCTGATCCCGTATATCGGCGCGTTTGTGGTGACCATTCCGGTGGTGGGCGTTGCGCTGTTCCAGTTTGGGCTGGGTACCGAGTTCTGGAGCTGCTTTGCGGTATACCTGATTATTCAGGGGTTGGACGGTAACCTGCTGGTGCCGGTGTTGTTCTCCGAGGCCGTGAATCTACATCCGCTGGTGATTATCCTGTCGGTGGTGATTTTCGGCGGGCTGTGGGGATTCTGGGGCGTGTTCTTTGCCATTCCGCTGGCGACGCTGATTAAAGCGGTGGTGCACGCGTGGCCGGATGTGCCTGCGGTGGAAGAGAAGTAGTTTTTGTGCGGCCTGATGCCCTCACCCGGACCGTACACCCACAGACACTAAAAACGGCAACCTGGGTTGCCGTTTTGCTGTTTATCAGGCGCTTTGTTTCAGCCAGTTCAACACCACGTCGTGGTGGTTGCTGGTTTTGAAGTCGTCAAACACATGTTCAACTTTACCGTCAGCGTCAATCAGGAAGCTGATGCGGTGAATGCCGTCGTAGGTTTTACCCATAAAGGTCTTTTCACCCCAGACGCCGAACTGCTCGCAGACCTGGTGGTCTTCGTCGGAAAGCAGCGTGAAGTTCAGCAGCTCTTTTTCCGCAAATCGTGACAGCTTTTCTGGTTTATCCGTGCTGATTCCCAGCACTTCCACGCCGACTTTCTTCAACTCGTCCATGTTGTCGCGTAAGCCGCAGGCCTGTACGGTGCAGCCGGGGGTCATGGCTTTCGGGTAGAAATAGACCAGAACACGCTGTCCCTGGAAGTCGGTCAAATTTACTTGCTCACCGTCTTGATCCGGTAAGCTAAATTTCGGTGCGATGTCACCGGCTTTCAGTGGATTCATTACTCAACTCCATCCTGTTCGTGCTGCGAATAATTGACGACGCTTATACTGCCCTGCGCGTTTAATTCTGTACAGAGGGCTTTGAACGCTTGCTCGATATTTGACGCATCCTGCGAGGCAGGGCTGTGTGCGGTAATTTGAATAAAGAGCGTGGGAACGGTGCTTTCGTCGCCCGGCTGCGTGCGGGAGACGAGTTCGGCAATGTTCATCTGATGACTGTCGAACAGCGCGGTAAAGCGCTCAATCAGATGCGGAGAATCAGGGACTTCAACCTGCACCCAGACGGTCGCGGGCATGGCCGGACGCGGGCGCGCGGTGGTGCGCTTCATGACGATCAGCAAATCCAGCTCCGCGCCTTTCAGCGGCAGGGTGGATTCAATAAGGGTAATGGCATTCCATGTTCCGGACAGCAGCATGATAAACGTGAACTCTTCGCCGAGCATCGCCAGGCGGCTGTCTTCGATGTTACAGCCGCAGCTGCTCACGTGACGGGTGATGGTGTTCACGATACCCGGCCTGTCGGCACCCAGCGCGGTGATAACCAGGTAATGTTGTGATGAGGTTGTCAAACCTGTTCTTCCTTTGCATGGTTAAGTCTTCCTAAGGAAAGCATAAAAAAAACGTGCATACAACCGCCAGAGGGCCTCAGGTCGCTTGCTTTTATTACAGTTCCAAACGTACCATTGAGGCTCTTGTTCGCACAGAGGATGGCTCATGTTCACGGGAAGTATTGTCGCGCTTGTTACACCGATGGATGAAAAAGGTAATGTCTGCCGGTCCAGCATGAAAAAGCTGATTGATTACCATGTCGCCAATGGAACCTCGGCGATCGTTTCGGTAGGGACTACCGGTGAATCTGCAACGCTGAGCCACGAAGAGCACGGCGATGTGGTTATGCTGACCCTGGAACTGGCTGACGGACGTATTCCGGTCATTGCGGGGACAGGTGCTAATGCGACCGCAGAAGCGATCAGCCTGACCAAACGTTTTAACGACAGCGGCATCGTGGGCTGTCTGACGGTCACCCCTTACTACAACCGTCCTACTCAGGAAGGTTTGTTCCAGCACTTCAAAGCCATCGCTGAACATACTGACTTGCCACAAATTCTGTATAATGTGCCGTCCCGTACCGGCTGCGATATGCTGCCGGAAACCGTTGGTCGTCTCTCGGAAGTAAAAAATATTATCGGTATTAAAGAGGCGACAGGGAACTTAAGCCGCGTTCATCAGATCAAAGAGCTGGTTTCAGACGACTTTATCCTGTTGAGTGGTGATGATGCGACCTCGCTGGACTTTATGCAGCTTGGTGGTCATGGCGTGATCTCCGTAACGGCGAACGTTGCGGCGCGCGATATGGCTGAAATGTGCAAACTGGCCGCAGCCGGTCACTATAATGAAGCGCGTGTCATTAATCAGCGTCTGATGCCGTTGCACAATAAATTATTTGTCGAACCCAATCCGATCCCAGTGAAATGGGCGTGTAAGGAGTTGGGGCTTGTAGCATCCGATACGCTGCGTTTGCCAATGACACCGATTACCGACCACGGTCGCGACATCGTCAGGGCTGCGCTGAAGCATGCCGGTTTGCTGTAAAGTTTAGGGAGATTTGATGGCTTATTCAGTACAGAAGTCGCGCCTGGCGAAGGTTGCGAGTGTTTCGCTTGTTATGCTGCTCGCTGCCTGTAGTTCAGACTCGCGCTACAAGCGCCAGGTGAGCGGTGATGAATCCTATCTGGATGCGACCCCGCTTGCTGAACTTCATGCACCGGCTGGTATGATCCTGCCGATTCAAAACGGCGATTATAATATTCCCGTGACCAACGGCAGCGGCCTGGTTGGTAAAGCGCTTGATATTCGTCCGCCAGCACAGCCTCTGGCGCTGGTAAGCGGGGCGCGTACCCAGTTCACCGGTGATACGGCGTCTCTGCTGGTTGAAAGCGCGCGTGGAAGCAATCTGTGGCCACAGGTCGTCAGCGTTATTCAGGCGAAGAATTACACCATTGATAAGCGCGATGACGCCAGCCAGACGTTAACCACCGACTGGATCGAGTGGAACCGTCTTGATGAAGATCAGCAGTACCGTGGACGCTATCAGGTCTCCGTGAAACCACAGGGTTACCAGCAGGCGGTTAACGTTAAGTTGTTGAACCTGGAGCAGGCGGGTAAACCGGTTGCGGATGCCGCCTCTATGCAGCGTTACAGCACTGAAATGCTGAACGTGATCGCCGCAGGTCTGGATAAGACCGCTACCGATGCCGCGAACGCCGCGCAGAACCGTAACGGCGTCACTTACGACGTTCAGAGCGGCGCGGATGACACCGGTCTGCCAATGCTGGTGGTGCGTGCACCGTTTAACCAGACCTGGCAGCGCCTGCCAGCGACGCTGGAAAAAGTGGGCATGAAAGTGACCGACAGCACCCGTTCAACCGGCAGCATGACGGCGACCTATAAGCCGCTGTCCGACAGCGCGTGGCAGGAACTGGGCGCCAAAGATCCTCAGCTTGCCTCCGGTGATTACAAGATTCAGGTAGGTGACCTCGATAACCGCAGCAGCCTGCAGTTTATCGATCCAAAAGGTCACACGCTGACCCAGGCGCAGAACGATGCGCTGGTCGCTGTCTTCCAGGCAGCATTCAGCAAATAAATACGAGGGCGGGTTAATCCCGCCCTTTTTATTTTCGTGCCACGCAAACGTGTGCGTGGCATAATATACCCCGTTTTGAACGCAAATTATCACACCAGGAGTAATGAAGATGCAGAAGCAAGCTGAGTTGTATCGTGGCAAAGCGAAGACCGTATACAGCACGGAGAACCCGGATCTGTTGGTGCTCGAGTTCCGCAATGATACGTCAGCAGGGGATGGCGCACGCATTGAGCAGTTCGATCGTAAAGGCATGGTGAACAACAAGTTCAACCACTTCATTATGACCAAACTGGCCGAAGCGGGTATCCCGACCCAGATGGAAGCGTTGCTGTCCGATACGGAATGTCTGGTGAAAAAACTGGATATGGTTCCGGTTGAGTGCGTGATTCGTAACCGTGCGGCAGGCTCCCTGGTGAAGCGTCTGGGCATTGAAGAAGGTATCGAGCTGAATCCACCGCTGTTCGACCTGTTCCTGAAAAACGATGCCATGCATGACCCAATGGTCAACGAATCCTACTGCGAAACCTTCGGCTGGGTGAGCAAAGAGAACCTGGCGCGCATGCAGGAACTGACCTACAAAGCCAACGACGTGCTGAAAAAGCTGTTTGATGACGCGGGCCTGATCCTCGTCGACTTCAAGCTGGAGTTTGGTCTGTTCAAAGGTGAAGTAGTGCTGGGCGACGAGTTCTCCCCGGACGGCAGCCGCCTGTGGGATAAAGAAACCCTGGATAAAATGGACAAAGACCGTTTCCGTCAGAGCCTGGGTGGCCTGATTGAAGCCTACGAGGCGGTAGCTCACCGTTTAGGCGTTAAGCTCGACTAAGTTCCTCAGTTGCCAAAGGATGTTCGCATCCTTTGGCGTCTTACCTTTGTTTCCTATGGTAATCTTGCCGTTAACCGCCTACGATCATAGCTATTATTAATGGAATAGTTCGAGGTGGTTATGCGCTGGCAAGGGCGTCGTGAAAGTGACAATGTAGAAGACAGACGCAGTGATGGTGGCGGCGGTCCTTCAATGGGCGGGCCCGGCTTCCGCTTACCCAGCGGCAAGGGCGGTATCATCCTGCTGATTGTGGTGCTGGTCGCAGGTTACTACGGGGTCGATCTCACCGGTCTGATGACCGGTCAACCGCTGCAGCAGCAACAGTCTCAGCACTCCATCAGCCCGAATGAAGATGAAGCGGCCAAATTTACCTCCGTTATTCTCGCCACAACTGAAGACACCTGGAGTCAGCAGTTCGAGAAGATGGGGCGCACCTACCAGCAGCCGAAGCTGGTGATGTACCGGGGCGCAACCCGCACCGGATGCGGTACCGGGCAATCTGTGATGGGGCCGTTCTACTGCCCGGCAGACGGCACCGTCTATATCGATCTCTCTTTTTACGATGACATGAAACGCAAGCTTGGCGCTGACGGTGATTTTGCTCAGGGCTACGTTATCGCGCATGAAGTCGGCCATCACGTGCAAAAGCTGCTGGGGATTGAGCCCAAAGTGCGCCAGCTGCAGCAGAACGCGTCTCAGGCCGAAGTGAACCGCCTTTCCGTCAAAATGGAACTGCAGGCGGACTGCTTCGCGGGCGTCTGGGGCCATAGCATGCAGCAGCAGGGCGTGCTGGAATCCGGGGATCTTGAAGAGGCATTAAACGCGGCTGAGGCCATCGGCGACGACCGTTTGCAGCAGCAGAGCCAGGGTCATGTCGTGCCGGACAGCTTCACTCACGGTACGTCACAGCAGCGCTACAGCTGGTTCAAGCGCGGCTTTGACAGCGGCGATCCGGCCCAGTGTAATACCTTCGGCAAAGCCATGTGATGGTGTCGTTTGAACATCTGACGCGCGAGCTTGAGCGTACCGGGCACCGCCGTCTGGTGGTGCTCACTGGCGATGAACAATGGACGTTGAGCCAGGCGGCTGGCCTGCGTGATGCCTTGCCGGGAGACTGGCTGTGGCTGGAGGAGAATCCCTCAAAAGCCGTTAGCGGGGTGCTGGGACGCGAATATCTGCACGCCGTTTTTGACGCGCGTGCCGGGTTTGATGTTTCAGCCTTTGCCGCACTCAGCGGGACTCTGCGCGCCGGAAGCCTGCTGGTGCTGCTGGTGCCGCCTCTCGCTGACTGGGCCGACAGGCCCGACGGCGATTCCGTGCGCTGGAGCGACAGCGCGGAACCCATCGCCACCCCGCGCTTCGTTCACCATTTTTGCCGGACCCTTGCCGCCGATGCGGATGCGATCGTCTGGCAACAGCATCGTCCTCTCTCTCTTCCCGCTGCGCCGGATTCGCCCGCCTGGCAGCCAGCCAGCGGCGAGCCGCAGCGCGAGCAGGCGGAGATCCTCGACGCGCTTCTGACCATGCCTGCGGGCGTCGCTGCCGTGACGGCACCGCGGGGGCGCGGAAAGTCAGCCCTCGCGGGGATGCTGCTCAACAGCATTCAGGGGAGTGCGGTGGTCACTGCACCGGCCAAAGGGGCAACGGATGTCATTGCGCGCTTCGCTGGCGGGCGTTTTCACTTTATGGCCCCGGATGCGCTGCTGGCCTCCACGACAGAAGCCGACTGGCTGATTGTTGATGAAGCCGCAGCCATCCCCGGCCCGCTGCTGGACAAGCTGGTGTCGCGCTTTCCTCGCGTGTTGCTGACCACCACGGTCCAGGGTTATGAAGGCACGGGCAGGGGGTTTCTGCTCAAGTTCTGCGCCCGGTTCAGCGGGCTGCGGCGCTATACCTTATCCACCCCCATTCGCTGGGCGGCCGGGTGTCCGCTTGAGCGGATAGTGGCGAATACGCTGCTCTTTGACGACGCGCTTATTGACCGCAAACCGGAAGGTGACGTGCGTTTACGGTCGCTGGAGCCGCAGATGTGGGAGAGCGACCCGGCGCGCGTGGCAAGCGTGTATGAACTGCTGTGTGCCGCGCACTACCGGACGTCCCCGCTCGATTTACGCCGGATGATGGACGCCCCCGGCCAGCACTTTGCGGTTGCACACGCGGGGGCGGATATGGCGGGCGCGCTCTGGCTGGTGGAAGAGGGGGGATTGCCCCCCGATCTGAGCCGCGCGGTGTGGGCGGGCTTTCGTCGTCCTCGCGGGAACCTTGTGGCGCAGTCACTGGCGGCGCACGGCGGGTCGCCTCTCGCGGCGACGCTGAAGGGGCGGCGGATTAGCCGCATTGCGGTGCATCCCCACCGTCAACGGGAAGGCATCGGCCAGCGGCTTATTCGCAGCGCCAGCGGTGAAGATTATCTCTCGGTAAGCTTTGGCTATACCGACGAGCTGTGGCGTTTCTGGCGGCAGTGCGGCTTTGTGCTGGTGCGAATGGGCAGCCATCGGGAAGCCAGCAGCGGGTGCTACACGGCGATGGCCTTACTGCCGCATAGCGAGGCCGGGCACCGCCTGTGCGCGCAGGAGCACCAGCGCCTGTGTCGCGATATGCGCGTTCTTTCGGCCTGGAACGGCGAAAAGATCCCGGTGACCGATGCCTGGGAAGCTACCCTTAATAGTGACGACTGGCTGGAGCTGGCGGGGTTTGCCTTTGCGCACCGGGCGTTTTCAACCTCGGTTGCTGCCCTGACGCGGCTGGTGTTAGCTACAGACATGCCGCTTCCGGCGCTGCGCGGGAAAATAGAGGGTAAGACGGAGGAGAAAGGGCGAAAAGCGCTACTGGCTAAACTGCGGAGTGAAACCGCGCAAGCGCTTGAGAACCTTGATTATTCCCGCTGCCAGCAGCTGAAAGCCGACATTTTGCAATGGCAATTTTTTCAATGACTTCTTCAGTAAAGTGGCATGGTCATTACCCCGCAGAGGCGTAAAATCCTGCTCATCAATTAAGGAGACCGCCATGAAACACGACCATTTTGTTGTTCAAAGCCCTGACAAACCGGCTAAACAGTTACTGCTCCTGTTTCATGGCGTGGGCGATAATGCCGTCAATATGGGACAGATTGGCCGCTGGTTTGCGCCCGTTTTTCCGGAAGCATTGATCGTCAGCATCGGCGGCGTGGAGCCGTGCGGTCCAGACGGACGGCAGTGGTTCCCGGTTCAGGGCGTGACGGAGGAGAACCGTCAGGCGCGCATTGATGCGATCATGCCCACGTTTATCGACATCGTGCGCTACTGGCAGCAGCAGAGCGGCGTAGGCGCTGACGCAACGGCGCTGATTGGCTTCTCGCAGGGGTCAATCATGTCGCTGGAAAGCGTAAAAGCGCAGCCCGGTCTGGCTTCACGCGTCATCGCTTTTAACGGGCGTTATGCAACGCTACCGACAAGCGCGACCACGCAGACCACCATCCATCTCATTCACGGTGGTGAAGATCGGGTGATTGAGCTTTCGCATGCGGTAGCTGCCCAGGAAGCGCTGGTGCGTGAGGGCGGGGATGTGACGCTGGATATTGTTGACGATCTGGGCCACGCGATCGACGACCGCAGCATGCAGTTTGCGCTCGACCATCTGCGCTATACCGTGCCGAAGCACTACTTTGATGAAGCGCTCAGCGGCGGTAAGCCGAATGATGATGATATTGTTGAGTTTATGTGAGGTTATCCCCTCTCCACAGGAGAGGGGATACAGACCGATTACTTCTTCTGGTCCTTCTTCGGCCAGTCGTCGTCATCGTCCCACTTGTCGTTAAAATCACGGTGCGGCGGGAGATCCGGCTTATTCGCGAGAAACTTTTTGTGGTCAACGCGCTTAAGGTCTTTAATCACGTTCAGCAGTACGCCGACCAGAAACACCAGCACCAGAATCCACCAGTACTTTGCAAGCCAATCCATTCGCTATTCCTCTCTGAGCGCTCGTCAGGCGACGAGTTGCTCCATAATACGTTGATACATGCGGGCCAGTAGTTGTAAATCGGCTGCGTTCACACACTCGTTGATTTTGTGAATCGTCGCGTTAACCGGACCCAGTTCGACAACCTGTGCACCCATGCGGGCGATAAAGCGTCCGTCTGAGGTGCCGCCCGTCGTCAGCAGCTGCGGCTTAATTTCATTATAGTGCTCAATGGCGTTCACCACCGCATCCACCAGCTTGCCGCGCTGCGTCAGGAACGGCTGGCCGGAGAGCCACCAGTCAACGGTGTAGCGCAGGTTGTATTTTTCCAGCAGAGCGACAACGCGCGCTTTGATCGTCTCGTCGGTCAGTTCGGTACTGAAGCGAAAGTTGAACTGGACGAAGAAATCTCCCGGGATGACGTTGTTGCTGCCGGTTCCGGCCTTGACGTTGGCGATCTGCATGCTGGTCGGCGGGAAGAACTCGTTGCCTTTATCCCACTCGATGCCTACCAGTTCGTTCAGCATTGGCGCGGCGCGGTGGACCGGGTTATCGGCCAGATGCGGGTAGGCCACATGCCCCTGAACCCCATGTATGGTCAGGTTACAGGTCAGCGAGCCGCGGCGACCATTTTTGACGACATCACCCACCACTTCGGTACTGGACGGCTCGCCGACCAGACAGTAGTCAAGACGTTCATTGCGCGCCATCAGCGCCTCAACGACCTTCACGGTACCGTTATGGGCGCTGGCTTCTTCATCGGAGGTGATCAAGAACGCGAGACGGTTTTTGTGGTTCGGATGCTGAGCCACAAAGCGCTCTGCCGCCACAACCATCGCCGCCAGCGAGCCTTTCATGTCTGCCGCGCCGCGGCCGAAGAGCATGCCATCGCGGATGGTCGGCTCAAACGGCGGATTAATCCAGCGATCAGCGTCACCCGCGGGAACGACGTCAGTGTGCCCGGCAAAGGCCAGCGTTTCGCCCTGGCCGCGCCACGCCCAGAAGTTCTGGGTATCGCCAAAATCCATGCGCTCAACGGTAAAACCGATGGCGCGCAGGCGCTCAATCATTAATGCCTGACAACCTGCGTCGTCCGGGCTAAGGGAGGGACGGCGAATAAGCTGTTGAGTCAGCTCAATGACCGGGCATGACATACACTACACCTCTACGAAAAAGTCAGAATAAAGGGTTTCACTGAAACCCAGCAGCATAGGCTGACCTGGCTTGCAGAGCAATGGGCGTTTGATAATTGCCGGCATGTCGAGCATCAACTTTGCCGCGCTGTCGGCGTCTTTGATGCTGGCGCGCACGGATTCGTCCAGCTTACGCCAGGTGGTGCCGCGGGTGTTCAGCAGCGCTTCCCATCCCAGTTCGTTAATGGCGGTATGCAGAAATTCTGCATCAAGCCCGTCGGCACGATAATCGTGGAAGCGGTACTCGACGTTATTAGTTTCCAGCCAGCGGCGTGCTTTTTTGATGGTGTCGCAATTTTTAATGCCGTACATCACAACCATGTTGAATCCTTTTGCTCTTATGGCGATTAAACGTTCAGTAAATTCGAAGATATATCTTTAAGTGGAATATAACACACTCAGGAATGCTCTGGATTTACACTTCTTCTTAATTCAACTCACACTTGTACGCTGAATATACTTTCACCATTTAAGCATAGATGTCCACCGTGTTTAAATTCTGAATAAACTCAGCGCGTAAAATAAAACTCACCCGTTCGTAGGGTTATTTCAAAATATTGCTGGCCGTCACACAAAATTTAAACTCCTCCGTTCATATTTATCATAAATCCCCAACGGTGGCGGGGTACAATCACAGCGATTGGTTAAACAGTCTTCACAATGATGATACGTTTTCGTAGAATGCGCATAATAATAAGAGAGGTTGTTATGATTGAACGTGAACTGGGGAACTGGAAAGATTTTATCGAAGGCATGCTTCGTAAATGACATTCAGTAAGAATTGCAAGAGCACTAAAATAAGTAAAATAACCATAGTGTGAATTAATCACACAATAAAAAGGCGGCCGATTAAGCCGCCTTTTTTATGACTGCGGGTTATTCCTGTCGCTCCCGGAGCGGGAAGCGACGACGCACCAGCACAAAGAACAGCGGCACAAAATAAATCGCCAGGATGGTGGCCGAAATCATCCCACCCATGACGCCGGTACCCACCGCATGCTGGCTGCTTGAGCCTGCACCCGTGCTGGTTGCCATCGGCAGTACGCCAAAAATAAACGCCAGTGAGGTCATCAGGATCGGACGTAGGCGCTGGCGGCAGGCGTGCAGCGTGGCGGCCATCAGCTCGTGGCCTTTGGCATTCATCTCGTTGGCAAACTCAACGATCAGAATGGCGTTTTTCGCCGACAAGCCGATCACCGTAAGTAGCCCCACCTGGAAGTAAACGTCGTTCTCCAGGCCGCGCACCCAGGTCGCCAGCAGCGCACCGATAACCCCAAGCGGCACCACCAGCATGACCGAGAACGGAACCGACCAGCTCTCATACAGCGCGGCAAGGCAGAGGAAGACCACCAGCAAAGAAAGCGCATAGAGGGCAGGGGCCTGCGCCCCGGAGAGACGCTCCTGGTAAGACATGGCCGTCCATTCCAGACCAAAACCGGCGGGCAACTGCTGCACCAGTTTTTCCATGGTGTCCATGGCGGTACCGGTGCTGACGCCCGGCGCGGCTTCCCCGACGATTTCAACTGCCGAATAGCCGTTATAGCGCTCCAGGCGCGGCGAACCGCTCTCCCAGCGCGAGGTGGCAAAGGCGGAGAAGGGGACCATCCCGCCAGAATTATTGCGTACAAACCAGCGATTAATATCATCCGGCAACATGCGGAACGGCGCGGCTGCCTGGACATACACTTTTTTCACGCGGCCGCGATCCATAAAGTCATTTACGTAGCTTGAGCCCCATGCGGTTTGCAGGGTGTCGTTGATATCCTCGATCGACACGCCCAGCGCCTGAGCCTTACGCTGGTCGATATCCACCTGAAGCTGCGGGCTGTCGTCAAGACCGTTGTGACGAACGCGGGTCAGGCCGGGATCTTTCCCTGCTAGTTCTAGCAGCTTATCGCGCGCGGCCATCAGAGCCGAGTGGCCCGCGCCGGCGTGATCCTGTAGCTCCATATCAAACCCGGCGGAACTGCCCAGGCCGCTAATCGCGGGCGGGCTGCTGGCAAAGACGCGCGCCTCTTTAATGCGGGCAAACGCTTTGGTCGCGCGTTCGATGATGGCGAACGAGGTTCCCGTTCTGGCGTCGCGTTCGTCCCAGTCTTTCAGGCGGACAAACATGCGGGCGACGTTCTGCCCGTTCCCGCCCGGGCCGGAGCCGACGGTAGAGAAGACCGAAACAACGTTATTTTTCTCTTTGGTGAAGAAGTACTGCTCAACGTTCTGAACCACCTTCAGCGTCTGCTGCTGGGTGGATCCGCTCGGGAGTTGCACCGAGGTGATGAACATCCCCCGGTCTTCCTGCGGTAGGAACGAGGTGGGAAGATGCAGGAACAGCCACACCATGCCGCCCAGCAGCACAACGTAAATCATCATCCAGCGCAGGCTGCGGTGTAGCACTTTACCGACGGCAGATTCATACCGCTCGGCGTTGCGGTTGAACATGCGGTTAAACCATCCGAAGAACCCTTTCTGGCCGTGATGTTCCCCTTTGTGCAGCGGCTTAAGGAGGGTGGCGCAGAGCGCGGGGGTGAGGATCAGCGCCACCAGCACGGAGAGCACCATCGCCGAGACGATGGTGATTGAGAACTGACGGTAAATCGCCCCGGTTGTACCGCCAAAGAAGGCCATCGGGATAAAGACCGCCGACAGCACCATCGCGATACCGACCAACGCCCCCTGAATTTGTCCCATCGATTTACGCGTCGCCTGACGCGGGGAAAGCCCCTCTTCGCTCATGATGCGCTCGACGTTTTCGACCACCACGATGGCATCGTCCACCAGCAGACCAATCGCCAGCACCATGGCAAACATCGTCAGGGTGTTGATGCTGTAGCCGAACGCGTAAAGCACCGCAAAGGTGCCCAGCAGCACCACCGGGACGGCAATAGTGGGGATCAGCGTGGCGCGGAAGTTTTGCAGGAACAGGTACATGACCAAGAACACCAGGGCGATCGCTTCCAGCAGGGTTTTGACTACGTCCTCAATCGAGGCTTTAACGAAGGAGGTGGTTTCATAGGCGACCTTGTACTCCAGCCCGTGCGGGAAATACTGCGACAGCTCATCCAGACGGTCCAATACCAGCTTCGCCGTCGCCATTTCGTTTGCGCCGGAGGCCAGTTTAATTCCCAGTCCAGAGGCCGGGTTGCCGTTAAAGCGGCTCAGGTAATCGTATTTCTCCGCACCCATTTCCACCTTAGCAACGTCGCCCAGACGCACTTCTGAGCCATCCTGATTCACGCGCAGGGTGATGTTGCGGAACTGGTCCGGGGTCTGAAGCAGAGATTGCGAATTAATGGTGGCGTTCAGGGCCTGTTTATCGACGGAAGGCGTGCCTCCCAGTTGCCCCACGGCAATTTGGGCGTTCTGGGCTTTGATGGCGTCCGTCACGTCGGTCGCCGTCATCTGATAGCTGTTCAGCTTGTTGGGATCGAGCCAGATACGCATCGAGTACTGTGAGCCGTAGGCGTCGATATCCCCCACGCCGTTAATACGGCTGAGCGGGTCCTGAATATTACTGGCGACGTAGTCCGCAATGTCCTGTTTATCCATTGAGCCATCGGTGGAGACAAACGCGATGGTCAGAATGTTGGTATCACCGGTTTTACGCACGGTGACGCCCTGGTTCTGCACGGCCTGGGGCAATTTACGCATGGCCGACTGCAGCTGGTTTTGTACCTGCTGCACCGCTTCGTCCGGGTCGGTGCCCGCCTCAAAGCTCAGGGTGACAGTCGCCTGTCCCGTGGCGCTGCTTTGGGAGGACATGTACATCAGATTATCCAGACCCGTCATGTTCTGCTCGATAACCTGCGTCACGGTATTTTCCAGCGTTTGTGCGGACGCGCCGGGGTAGTTTGCTGTGACACGCACGTTAGGCGGTGCCAGATCGGGATATTGCTCAACGGGAAGAGAAGTAATCGCCAGGACACCTGTCAGACACAACAGGATGGCAAGCACCCAGGCAAAAATGGGGCGATCGATGAAAAAATTCGCCATGAAAGTGTGACCTCGTTTTGCTGCACGTCATTATTGTTTATTGCCCGCATCACTTTAGCGGTAAGGCCCAGGCCAAACGTGGAGAAATAAAGGAGATAATGTAAATTATCATGCGCTTTTCCCGGCGCTTCCCCCTTTACCGTTATTTACCTGTTAACGGCGCGGGTGCGGGGAACGTCACGCTGACCTGCGTGCCGCCGTTTTGCGGCTGCGAGAAGTGCAGCATTCCGCCGAGCCGTTGCGCGCGTTCTCGCATAATGTTCAGCCCGTAGTGTCCCGGCGGCTCGCTGGCCTCGCCAATCCCGATGCCGTTGTCGCGAATGCTGACGCTGTGCGTGCCGTCCACGGCGGTCACGCAGCTGACGGTGATCTCGCTGGCCTGCGCGTGCTTAATCGCATTCAGGACGGCCTCCCGCACGATCTGCAGCAAATGCACCTGCTTCTGCGCGTCAAGCGCCAGGGTGGAGAGGCGGCAGTCGAGGTGCAGCTTCGCCTGCGTCTGGCTCTGCAGGGCATCGAGAGACTCCTGCAGCGCCGCGGGTAAATTCGCATGGTTTAGCGTCAGGCGGAAGGTGGTCAGCAGCTCGCGCAGCTGCTGCCAGGCGTTGTTCAGCTCGCGGGAGAAGTCGGTGATGATCGTCTGCGCGGAGGCATTTTCCGCCGGCACGGCGTGTTTAAGCAGCGTGAGCTGGATCCGCAGATAGGAGAGTACCTGCGCCAGCGAATCATGCAGCTCGCGGGCGATGGTGGCGCGCTCCTCCATCAGCAGCAGCTGCTGGTAATGCTTCTGCGCCTGGTTAAAGTACAGCCCACGTCCGAGCATGGTCGCCACGCTTCTCATCAGCGGAAGAGGAACGCTGCCCGTCTCGCTTTGCCAGCGCAGCTCGCCGTAGAGGGTATCCTGCATCAGCACCGGCAGGGTTTGCAGAGAAATGCCGCTCACCTCTGTTCCTTCACACAGCCGCCAGTCGTCGCTGGTGCGTAGCTCCAGGTAATTCATCTGCGTGTATTCATGCACAATCTGCAAAATATGCCGGAAGCACAGGCTGTCTATCTGCCCGGTATTCAGCGCCTGGGAGCATTTGAACAGCATCTCCAGCTGCTGGTGGGCTTCATGCAAATGCCGCGTCTTTTCCGCGACGGAGGCTTCGAGCGACCGATAGAGAGTATGTAGCTCGCCCGACATATGGTTGAAGGCGCGGGAGAGCTGGCCCAGCTCGTTGGGGAGCGCGGTGTCCGGCGCTGGGGTGGTAAATTCCCCTCGCTCAATGCGTTCGCTGGCGGCCACCAGGTTGTTCAGCGGCAACACCACCTGGCGACGGATGCGCCGCAGGGTAAACAGCGTCAGCAGCAGGATCCCGAGCGCGCCAGCCAGAGAGAGGAGGGTCACCGTCTGGATTTTATTTTCGGTGTAGTGCTGGAGGGCGAGCACAAAGGCATCAATGCGGCCGACAAAATCCTCAATGTGAGCGTCATACCATGCGCTGTCGCCGCGGGCGATGTGCTTGTCCATGTCCAGCCAGGCCACATGCAACTGCTGATAGCGCGCCTTGACGTTGTCCGGGACGTACCAGCGGTTCAGCTTCTCCAGGGAAGGCGCGCTTAACGTTCGCTGCCAGTTCTCACGATGCGCCATAAGGGAGGGGCTGTTGCGCTGCATCTCGTAGCCGAGGCGGTAGCTCTGCATGCGCAGCGAGCCCGCAATGTTGATAGCTTCGGCGTCACGCTGGCTGCTGGCAAGCGTCAGCAGCGCGACGGTGCTGGTCAGCACGGACAGGGCAATGATCGAAAAGAAAGCCCAGGCAAGGCTTCCGGAAACGGGGCGTTTAACGGTCACGGAACGGATCTCTGCATAAAATGGCTCAGCCACAGGTCATGGGCAGTTGTACATTGCCTGATAACGCAGTAGCGAGCAAATAGCTTATTCATACTAAAGATAAGGTTATTGATCCAAAAGCCGCTTTGGGCATTAACCTGAAATCTGGCGAGAAGTAACGCGCCGTTTGAGCCGACGGACGACAAAGCGGGCTTCACGGGGTAGTATAAACAGACTCATTTAGCCGTGGAGCCCGTATGTCCCTGAACATTACCGTTATCAAAGACAAAATCCTTTCTGAAAATTACTTTGTCCTGCGTAACATCACTTACGATTTAACCCGTAAGAACGGTGACGTGATTCGCCACAAACGCGAAGTCTACGACCGGGGCAATGGCGCAACCATTCTGCTGTATAACCGTGAAAAGCAAAGCGTGGTGCTGATTCGCCAGTTTCGGGTCGCGACCTGGGTCAACGGCAATGAGGACGGGCGCCTGATTGAAACCTGCGCCGGCCTGCTTGATGACGATGAGCCGGAAGTCTGCATCCGCAAGGAGGCCGTTGAGGAGACCGGTTTTGAAGTGGGGGAGGTGCAAAAAGTCTTTGAGCTTTTCATGTCCCCTGGCGGGGTGACCGAGCTGGTCCATTTCTTCATTGCGGAATACACCGATGCCCAGCGCACGCATCGCGGCGGCGGCGTGGAGGATGAAGACATTGAAGTGCTGGAAATGCCTTTCACTCAGGCCGTTGAGATGGTGAAAAGCGGCGAGATCCGCGACGGTAAAGCGGTGATCCTGTTACAGTATCTGCAAACCAGCGGCTTAATGAACCCTAAACCGATGTCGTGATAACGTGTATTTCAGATAAATCTATCCGATAAATCCGATTGAGCCCGCCCGCCCTGGGCACGAAGATACGCCCCAGATTGACCTTTTCGTTTCCGGGGCTGTGCCATTCATGCGCTACTGCGTTTTGCTTCTCTTCTTTTTCTGCGTACTACCCGCGCCTCTGGTGTGGGCTGCGCCCGCGCAGCAGTCTTTTTCAGACTGGCAGGTTACCTGCAACAACCAGAATTTCTGCGTGGCGCGAAACACCGGCGAGCATCGCGGTCTGGTCATGACGCTGAGCCGTAGTGCAGGCGCGAAAACGGACGCCAGCTTGCGCATCGATCTCGGCGGGCTTTCGGCCCCGCCGGTTAAAGAGCCTGACATTGCCCCGCGCCTGCTGCTCGACAACGTTCCGTTAAAGCTCAATTCGCAGCACTGGCAGTTAACCCCCTGGCATCTCAAAACTGAAGATGCGGGTACCATCACCACGTTTCTGAAAAACATTCAGGAAGGGCAGGCGCTGACCCTGCGCGGGGGGAAGCAGACGATCTCGCTGGTCGGTCTGAAGGCGGCGCTGCTGTTTATCGACGCCCAGCAGAAGCGCGTTGGCAGCGAAACGGCATGGATTAAAAAAGGAGATAGCCCGCCGCTGAGCGTGCCTCCAGCACCGGCATTAAAAAAGGTGGCCGTGGTGAACCCGACGCCGACGCCGCTGACGCATAGCGAGCTGAACGAGCTGCTGGATTATGGGACGTGGCGGATGAACAACAGCCAGTGCTCGCTGGATCCTAACCGTCGTGAAGTGCGCGTCACTGCATTAACGGATGACAAAGCGCTGTTGATCGTCAGCTGTGAAGCGGGGGCCTATAACACGGTCGATCTGGCGTGGCAGGTCTCGCGTAAAAAACCGTTCGCCGCCCGTAGCGTCAGGTTACGTCTGCCGTTCACCCCCTCCAGCCAGAGCAGCGATATGGAGCTGATGAACGCCCGCTTTGATGAGAAAACGCGCGAGCTGACGACGCTGGCGCTGGGACGCGGTATTGGAGACTGCGGGATCCAGACGCGCTGGCGTTTTGACGGCCAGCGTTTTCGCCTGGTACGCTACGCGGAAGAGCCAAGCTGCGATAGCTGGAATGGGCCAGACGCCTGGCCCACGCTGTGGATCACTCGCTAGTTTTGCCGGATGGCGCTGTCGCACTACAACACGCTCAGCGCTTTCTCCACCACATTCTCAACGGTAAAGCCGAAATACGGGAACAGCTTGTCGGCAGGAGCGGATTCACCGTAACCCCGCATGCCCACAATAGCCCCTTTCAGCCCCACGTACTTATACCAGTAGTCGGCAATACCCGCTTCCACCGCCACGCGCGCCGCAACGCTGGAAGGCAGCACCGATTCCCGATACGCCTCGTCCTGCGCATCAAAAATATCCGTTGAAGGCAGAGATACCACGCGCACCGCGTGACCTTCGGCGGTCAGTTTCTCCGCCGCTTTCACCGTGATTTCCACCTCGGAACCGGTGGCAATCAGGATCACGTCCGGCTTGCCGCCGCTGTCTTTCAGGATGTACCCGCCACGGGCGATGTTTTTTACCTGCTCCGGCGTGCGCTCGATCTGCGCCAGGTTCTGGCGCGACAGGATCAGCGCCGTGGGCCCGTTATGACGCTCAACGGCCAGCTTCCAGCCCACCGCCGCTTCCACCTGGTCGCACGGACGCCAGGTGCTGAAGTTTGGCGTTAAGCGCAGGCTCGCCAGCTGCTCTACCGCCTGGTGCGTCGGACCATCCTCACCCAGCCCGATGGAGTCATGGGTGTAAACCATGATCTGCCGGGCCTTCATCAGCGCCGCCATACGCGCCGCGTTTCGGGCGTACTCGACGAACATCAGGAAGGTGGCGGTGTAGGGCACGAAGCCGCCGTGATGGGCGATGCCGTTAGCAATCGCGGTCATCCCGAACTCGCGCACGCCGTAGTGGATGTAGTTCCCGGCAATGTCTTCCTTCAGGGATTTAGAGCCTGACCAGATGGTCAGGTTGCTTGGCGCCAGATCCGCCGAGCCGCCGAGCAGCTCAGGCAGGAGAGGGCCAATCGCGTTCAGGGTGTTTTGCGATGCCTTACGGGTAGCGATTTTCGCCGGGTTGGACTGCAGATTTTCAATCAGCGCCTGGGTTTTATCGTCCCAGTCTTCCGGCAGGCCGCCGCTCATGCGGCGGGAAAACTCGGCGGCCAGCTCCGGGTGCGCTTTTTTGTAGGCGGCAAATTTTTCGTTCCAGGCCTGCTGCGCTTTCTCACCGTCTTCGCGCGCATCCCATGCTCTGTAGATCTCTTTCGGGATCTCAAACGGCGGATATTTCCAGCCCAGTTTCTGGCGGGTTAACGCCACTTCCTCTTCGCCCAGCGCCGCGCCGTGCGCCTCTTCTTTGCCCGCTTTGTTCGGCGAGCCGAAGCCAATGGTGGTACGGCAGATAATCAGGGACGGTTTGTCCTTCACGCTCTGCGCTTCCTGAATCGCTTTTTTTACCGCTTCCGGATCGTGGCCGTCAATCTCGTGCACCACGTGCCAGTGATAGGCCTCAAAGCGTTTTGCCGTGTCGTCGGTAAACCAGCCCTCGGTTTCCCCGTCGATGGAGATGCCGTTGTGGTCATAGAAGCCAATCAGCTTGCCGAGCCCCAGCGTGCCCGCCAGCGAGCAGACCTCGTGGGAGATCCCCTCCATCAGGCAGCCGTCACCCATAAAGACGTAGGTGTAGTGATCGACAATCTCGTGGTCGGGCTGGTTGAACTGCGCGGCCAGCGTACGCTCGGCAATTGCCAGGCCGACGGCATTCGCCAGCCCCTGGCCCAGCGGGCCGGTGGTCGTTTCCACGCCCGGCGTATAGCCGATCTCCGGGTGGCCCGGCGTTTTGGAGTGCAGCTGGCGGAAGTTTTTAAGCTCCTCAAGCGGCAGGTCGTAGCCGGAAAGGTGCAGCAGGCTGTAGAGCAGCATCGAGGCGTGGCCGTTGGAGAGAATAAAACGGTCGCGGTCGTACCAGGTTGGGTCAGTGGGGTTGTGCTTCAGGAAGTCGTTCCACAGCACTTCGGCAATATCGGCCATCCCCATTGGGGCGCCAGGGTGGCCGGAATTGGCTTTTTGGACGGCATCCATGCTGAGGGCGCGAATGGCGTTAGCGAGCTCTTTACGGGACATAGTTCACTCCGTGGCAAGGTTAAAGTTTGGCGGCGAGAAGATCTTCGAGTTTTCGCTGGTCGACGGCGAACTGGCGGATGCCGTCCGCCAGTTTTTCCACGGCCATAGGATCCTGATTATGCTCCCAGCGGAACTCCGCTTCGGTCATGGCTTTCGGTTTTGGCAGGACGGTAGAGGTCGGCACCAGCTTGCGGATCACCGTTTCGTCGCTCTCCTGCAGCTTTTTCAGCAGGTCAGGGGAGATGGTCAGACGGTCACACCCCGCGAGCGCCAGGATCTGCTCGGTGCGGCGGAAGCTGGCCCCCATCACGATGGTCTCGTAGCGATGCTGCTTGTAATAATCGTAGATATTACGCACCGACTTCACGCCAGGATCCTCGTCAACCACGTACGGGTCCATCGGCTGTTTCGCCTGATACCAGTCGTAAATGCGCCCGACAAACGGCGAGATCAGGAACACGCCCGCTTCGGCACAGGCGCGCGCCTGGGCAAAGGAGAACAGCAGCGTCAGGTTGCAGTGGATCCCCTCTTTTTCCAGAACCTCTGCCGCGCGGATGCCTTCCCATGTAGACGCGAGCTTGATCAGAATGCGTGACTTATCGATCCCCTGTTCCTGGTAGAGTTCTACCAGGCGGCGCGCTTTGTTAATACTCTTTTCCTGATCGAACGAGAGGCGGGCATCTACTTCGGTCGACACGCGCCCCGGAATGCTTTTCAGAATTTCCGCACCAAAATTAACCGCCAGCTTGTCGCTGGCTTCAGCAACCTGCTGCTCCTGCGTTTTCCCGCGCTGTTTACCGTAGGCAATCGCGTCGTCAATCAGATGGCTAAAATGGGCAAGCCCCGCCGCTTTCAGAAGCAGCGAAGGGTTGGTGGTCGCGTCCTCTGGCTGATAGTGGCGAATCGACTCGATATCGCCGCTGTCTGCAACCACGGTGGTGAATTGTTTGATGCCGTCTAGCTGGTTCATAAATAATTACTCCTTGGAAATAAAAGAGTTAGATGAGTGCGTTAGTTCACACTTCTGAGAAAATCATGATGGACTTAACAAAAAAGCATAGCAGACGGGGCAGGCATTGCTTTTGAGACGGGTAACATGGCTGTTATAAATTGATAACAATTTTTAATGTGTGATGGTGAGAGTTTGGCAGCCTTCAAAGTTTATGCGCTGCTCAGCGGCGATACTATCTGACCGATACGTAAAAGGAATAACAAGATGGACGATCAGTTAAAACAGAGTGCCCTCGATTTTCACGAGTTCCCTGTCCCCGGTAAAATTCAGGTCTCCCCAACCAAGCCACTGGCGACCCAGCGCGATCTGGCGCTGGCCTACTCGCCGGGCGTGGCTGCGCCATGTCTGGAGATCGAAAAAGATCCGCTGGCGGCCTACAAATACACCGCGCGCGGCAACCTTGTCGCCGTTATCTCTAACGGTACGGCGGTGCTGGGCCTGGGCAATATTGGTGCCCTGGCCGGTAAACCGGTGATGGAAGGGAAGGGCGTACTGTTCAAGAAATTCGCCGGTATCGACGTGTTCGATATCGAAGTGGACGAACTCGATCCCGATAAGTTCATCAACGTGGTGGCCGCGCTGGAGCCGACCTTCGGCGGGATCAACCTGGAAGACATCAAAGCGCCGGAATGTTTCTATATCGAGCAGAAGTTGCGCGAGCGTATGAACATTCCCGTGTTCCATGACGACCAGCACGGCACGGCGATTATCAGCACCGCTGCCATTCTCAACGGCCTGCGCGTGGTGGAGAAAAATCTCTCCGACGTGCGCATGGTGGTCTCCGGCGCGGGCGCGGCGGCCATCGCCTGTATGAACCTGCTGGTGGCGCTGGGGATGCAGAAACACAACATCGTGGTCTGCGACTCTAAGGGTGTTATCTACAAAGACCGCGAGCCGAACATGGCGGAAACCAAAGCGGCGTATGCCGTGGAAGATGACGGCAAGCGCACGCTTGAGGACGTGATTGACGGCGCGGATATCTTCCTCGGCTGTTCAGGCCCGAAAGTGCTGACCCAGGAAATGGTGCAGAAAATGGCGCGCGCGCCGATGATCCTGGCGCTGGCGAACCCGGAACCGGAAATCCTGCCGCCGCTGGCGAAGGCGGTGCGCGAAGACGCCATTATCTGTACCGGCCGTTCGGACTACCCGAACCAGGTGAACAACGTGCTCTGCTTCCCGTTCATCTTCCGCGGGGCGCTGGACGTTGGCGCGACGGCGATCAATGAAGAGATGAAGCTGGCCGCCGTTCACGCCATCGCCGAACTGGCGCACGCTGAGCAGAGCGAAGTGGTCGCCTCCGCGTACGGGGATCAGGATCTGAGCTTTGGCCCGGACTACATCATTCCAAAACCGTTCGATCCGCGCCTGATTGTCAAAATTGCGCCAGCCGTTGCCAAAGCGGCGATGGACTCCGGCGTGGCGACGCGTCCGATTCAGGATTTCGACGCGTACGTCGATAAGCTCACCGAGTTCGTCTACAAAACTAACCTGTTTATGAAGCCGATCTTCTCTCAGGCTCGCGCAGACGCGAAGCGCGTGGTGCTGGCGGAAGGGGAAGAGGCGCGCGTGCTGCACGCCACGCAGGAGCTTATCACCTTAGGGCTGGCGAAGCCGATCCTGATTGGTCGTCCGAGCGTGATCGAGATGCGAATTCAGAAGCTGGGCCTGCAGATTAAACCGGGCGTCGACTTCGAGATCGTTAACAACGAATCCGATCCGCGCTTCAAGGAGTACTGGAACGAATATTACGCGATCATGAAGCGTCGCGGGATCACCCAGGAACAGGCGCAGCGGGCGGTGATCAGCAATACTACGGTCATCGGCGCGATCATGGTCCATCGCGGCGAGGCAGATGCGCTGATCTGCGGCACCATCGGCGATTACCACGAGCATTTCAGCGTGGTGCAGGAGATCTTCGGCTATCGCGACGGCGTGCACACCGCCGGGGCGATGAACGCGCTGCTGCTGCCGAGCGGCAACACCTTTATTGCCGATACCTACGTGAACGACGATCCAACCCCGGACGAACTGGCGGAGATCACCGTGATGGCCGCCGAGACCGTGCGTCGCTTTGGTATTGAGCCGAAGGTGGCGCTGCTGTCGCACTCAAACTTTGGTTCGTCTAAATCCGCGGCGGCGTGCAAAATGCGCCAGACTCTGGAACTGGTGCGTGAGCGTGCGCCGGAGCTGATGATTGACGGGGAAATGCACGGTGATGCCGCGCTGGTGGAGAGCATCCGCAACGAACGTATGCCGGACAGCCCGCTGAAGGGATCGGCGAACATCCTGATTATGCCGAACGTGGAAGCGGCGCGTATCAGTTACAACCTGCTGCGCGTCTCCAGCTCTGAAGGGGTGACCGTAGGACCGGTGCTGATGGGCGTGGCGAAGCCGGTGCATGTGTTAACGCCGATTGCCTCCGTGCGCCGTATCGTGAACATGGTGGCGCTGGCGGTGGTTGAGGCGCAGACGCAGCCGCTGTAAGGGCGCGTGTGCTTACCCGACCTGGGGATTGAGTAGGCCGGATAAGCGCAGCACCATCCGGCAGTTAAATCCAGTCGCGTACTTTAAGGAACTCACTCAAGGCAGCCTCCGGGCTGCCTTCTTTTGGCTCGTAGCTGTACTCCCAGCGCACCAGCGGCGGCATAGACATCAGAATCGACTCCGTGCGTCCGCCGGTCTGCAGGCCGAACAGCGTCCCGCGATCCCACACCAGGTTGAACTCCACGTACCGCCCGCGACGATAAAGCTGGAACTCACGCTCGCGCACGCCGTAGTCGGTGTTTTTACGGCGTTCGACAATCGGCAGGTACGCGTCGGTGAACCCTTCGCCCACCGCGCGCATAAAGCTAAATGCCGTACCAAAATCCGGCGTGTTGAGATCGTCAAAGAACAGCCCGCCGATGCCGCGCTGCTCGTCGCGGTGCTTCAGGTAAAAATAATCGTCGCACCACTTTTTAAATTTCGGGTAGACGTCCTCGCCAAACGGCAGGCAAAGGTCCCGCGCGGTGGTATGCCAGTGCACGGCATCCTCTTCGAAGCCGTAGTAGGGCGTCATGTCGAAACCGCCGCCAAACCACCAGACCGGATCGGCTCCTGGCTTCTCCGCGATGAAAAAGCGCACGTTGGCGTGGCTGGTCGGAACAAACGGGTTATGCGGGTGGATCACCAGCGAGACGCCCATCGCTTCGAAGCTGCGGCCCGCCAGATCAGGGCGGTGCGCGGTAGCGGACGCGGGCATGGCGTCGCCGTGAACGTGGGAAAAATTCACGCCCGCCTGTTCGAAGATGCCGCCGTTACGCAGCACGCGGCTGCGCCCGCCGCCGCCCGCTTCGCGCTGCCAGCTATCTTCCTGGAATTCACCGCCGTCTGCGGCGGCCAGTTTCTGGCAAATCTCATCCTGCAGCTGCAGCAGGAACGTTTTGACCAGCTGTGCATTAGGTTTCATCAGCGTTTCCTGGAGTGCGCTTTCTGGTTATCGAACCAGTTGAAGTAACTGATAATGCCGGAGGCGATGGCGTTGGCGATCTTCTGGCGAAACGCCGTGGTGCCGAGCAGGCGCTCTTCTTCCGGGTTGGTAATAAAGGACGTTTCCACCAGCACGGACGGGATGGACGGTGACTTCAGCACCACAAACGCCGCCTGTTCCGTGCTTTTACTGTGCAGACGGTGCACCGGCTTAATCCGCTTGAGAATATGCGAGCCGAGCGTCAGGCTGTTTTTGATGGTGTCCGTTTGCACGAGATCGAACAGCACCTGCTGCAACAGATGATCTTTATCCGTGGCCTTCTTCCCGGCTACTTCATCCGCCCGGTTTTCGCGATCGGAAAGGTATTTCGCCATAGCGCTACTGGCGCCGCGGTTGGAGAGGGCAAACACCGACGCGCCCGCGGCGGAAGGATTTGTGAAGCCATCCGCGTGGATCGACATAAACAGATCCGCGCCGTGCTTGTGGGCGATCTCGACGCGGTCATACAGCGGAATAAACGTGTCGCCCGTACGCGTCAGGCGGGCGTCAATGCCGTTGCTGCGTAAAATCGATCGCACATTTTTTGCAATTGCCAGCACGACGTGTTTTTCTTTCGAACCGTTTCTGCCGATGGCGCCGGTATCAATACCGCCGTGACCCGGATCGAGCATCACCAGACGCTTTGCGCCCGGCTTTTTGGTTTTCGGTTTGCTGTGTCCGTTACTGGTTTTGAGCGTGCTCTCGTCTTTTGCCTGAGCCTGCTTAGCGATGCCCGTTAACGTTAAGGCCGCCAGCCCCGCTTTGAGAACCTGACGACGCGATGTGAGTGCTTTTAATGGTTTGAATGTGCTCATGCGGCCTGAATACTGAAAAATGGGGTCCTGGTGTTATATCGTATCGTGTTTCCCGTTACGACAGTCCTTATTGAGAATTGTTTTACTTTTCATTTCAATACGTGACAAAGTGACATTATGCCAAATTTTGGCGAGATTTTCCCCGGTTATTGGCTAAACGCCCCGTTCACGCCATAATCACTGTTTTTAAACCCGAAAAGGCGGTTAATACCATGGAGATACGCGTTTTTCGCCAGGAAGATTTCGAAGAGGTGATCACCCTTTGGGAGCGCTGCGATCTGCTGCGTCCGTGGAACGATCCGGAAATGGATATCGAACGTAAGGTGAATCACGACGTTAGCCTGTTTCTGGTCGCGGAAGTGAACGGCGAGGTGGTCGGGACGGTAATGGGGGGGTATGACGGCCACCGCGGCTCGGCCTATTATCTGGGCGTCCACCCGGAATATCGGGCGCGTGGCATCGCCAACGCGCTGCTCAATCGTCTGGAAAAGAAACTCATCGCCCGCGGCTGCCCGAAAATCCAGATCATGGTGCGGGAAGATAACGACGTGGTGCTGGGCATGTATGAGCGTCTGGGCTACGAGCACGCCGACGTGCTGACGCTGGGTAAGCGCCTGATCGAAGATGAAGAGTACTGAGATCCACCCGGCTGACTATGACGCGCAGGGCCGCGTCAGGCTGCCGTTTTTGTTCTGGTGCGTTTTGCTCCTCCAGGCCCGTACCTGGGTACTGTTTGTAATGGCCGGTGCGTCGCGCGGGCAGGGCGATACGCTGCTGAATCTCTTTTATCCCGACCACGATGCCTTCTGGCTTGGCTTACTGCCGGGCGTACCGGCGGTGGTGGCTTTTTTGTGCAGCGGTCGACGGCATGTAATCCCGCGTCTGTGGCGTGCGCTTCGCTGGCTGCTGATCCTCGCCCAGATTGCGCTGCTGTTCTGGCAACCCGTGCTCTGGTGGCTGGGTGAACCGCTTTCCGGTATCGGCATCGCGCTGGTGGTGGCGGATATTGTGGCGCTGATGTGGCTGCTGACGAATCCCCGCTTACGCGCCTGTTTTACGCAAGAGTCAGATTAGCGCGGCACTTTTTGCCGATGCCGCACTCCAACAAGCGTTGATTTAATTAGAAAGGACGTTTCAATGAAATCGCTGCGTTTACTTTTATGCGCTCTCCCACTGGCGTTAACCGGCTGTTCGACGCTCTCCTCCATTAACTGGTCCGCCGCGTATCCGTGGAACTGGTTTGGCTCTTCCACCGAAGTGACCGAGCAGGGCGTGGGAAAAATTACCGCGTCAACGGCGCTCGATCAGGACGCCATTCAGGATGCCCTGAGCAGTGACTATCGCCTGCGTAGCGGGATGAAAACCGAGAATGGCAACATTGTACGTTACTTTGAAGCGCTAAAGGGCGACAAGCTGGCGCTGGTGATTAACGGTGATAAAGGGACGGTGAACCGCATTGCCGTGATGGACGAAGATATTCCGACCGCCAGTGGCGTAAAGGTGGGCACCCCGTTTAGCGATCTTTATAAACAGGCCTTTGGTAACTGCAGCAGCGCCCCTTCAGACGATGGCGTGGCGGTGGAATGTAAGGCGGAAGGCAGCCAGCACATCAGCTATGTCTTCACCGGAACCTGGAGCGGTCCGGAAGGATTGATGCCCTCTGACGACACGCTGAAGAGCTGGAAAGTGAGCAAAATACTCTGGAAGCAGTAATTTGCGCCTGAACAAACCGCCTCGCTGAAATCCGGGTATAATAGCCGCCATCAATGCCACGCTGACGTGGCATCTTTATTTCAGGAGGAGCGATGTCTCAGGTTCAGAGTGGCATTTTGCCAGAACATTGCCGCGCGGCGATTTGGATTGAAGCCAATGTTAAAGGGGACGTGGATGCCCTGCGCGCGGCCAGCAAAGTTTTCGTTGATAAACTGGCCACCTTCCAGGCCAAATTCCCGGACGCCCATCTGGGTGCCGTTGTCGCTTTCGGCAATAACGTCTGGCGTCAGCTGAGCGGCGGCGAAGGCGCGGAAGAGCTGAAGGACTTTATCCCTTACGGCAAAGGCCTGGCGCCAGCCACCCAATACGACGTGCTGATCCACATCCTCTCTCTGCGCCACGACGTGAACTTCTCCGTTGCTCAGGCGGCGGTTGAAGCGTTTGGCGACAGCATCGACGTGCAGGAAGAGGTTCACGGCTTCCGCTGGGTGGAAGAGCGCGATCTGAGCGGCTTCGTTGACGGCACCGAAAACCCGGCGGGTGAAGAGGTTCGTCGCGACGTGGCGGTCATTAAAGACGGCGTGGACGCGGGCGGCAGCTACGTGTTCGTCCAGCGCTGGGAGCACAACCTCAAGCAGCTTAACCGCATGAGCGTGCACGACCAGGAGATGATGATTGGCCGCACCAAAGAAGCCAACGAAGAGATCGACGGCGATGCGCGCCCGGTGACCTCGCACCTGTCCCGCGTTGACCTTAAGGAAGACGGCAAGGGGCTCAAAATTGTTCGTCAGAGCCTGCCGTACGGCACGGCAAGCGGCACGCACGGCCTCTACTTCTGCGCCTACTGCGCGCGGCTGCACAATATTGAGCAGCAGCTGCTGAGCATGTTCGGTGACACTGACGGCAAGCGTGACGCCATGCTGCGCTTCACCCGCCCGGTAACCGGCGGCTACTATTTTGCGCCGTCCGTTGAGCGCCTGCTGGCGCTGTAAAACGCTCCCCATACGTAGGCCGGGTAAGCGTTAGCGCCACCCGGCAATTTTCCCCGACCCTTATTCCCTTTTCTGCTTGTAAATCACCAAACGGTATATAAAACCGTTACTCCTTTCATCCCCGTTATAAATATTATGACTATAAGATAGTCATCACATTTATAAGGGTGCGCAATGGCCGTTACTGTACTGAAAAAAGGAACTCTGGCGCTGGCAGGTTTACTGCTGGTGGCCCAGGCGCAGGCGACCGAGCTGCTGAACAGCTCGTATGATGTCTCCCGCGAGCTGTTTGCCGCCCTTAACCCACCGTTCGAGCAGCAGTGGGCGAAAGAAAACAAAGGCGATAAGCTGACCATCAAGCAGTCCCACGCCGGTTCATCCAAGCAGGCGCTGGCGATTTTGCAGGGGCTGAAAGCAGATGTCGTGACCTACAACCAGGTGACTGACGTGCAGATCCTGCACGACAAGGGCAAACTGCTCCCGGCTGACTGGCAGAGCCGCTTGCCAAACAATAGCTCGCCGTTCTACTCCACCATGGGCTTCCTGGTGCGTAAGGGCAACCCGAAGAACATCCACGACTGGAGCGACCTGGTGCGTTCCGACGTGAAGCTGATTTTCCCGAACCCAAAAACTTCAGGTAACGCGCGCTACACCTATTTAGCCGCGTGGGGCGCGGCAGACAAGGCTGACGGAAATGATAAAGCGAAGACCGAGCAGTTCATGACCCAGTTCCTGAAAAACGTCGAAGTGTTTGATACCGGCGGCCGCGGCGCGACCACGACCTTCGCCGAGCGTGGTCTGGGCGACGTGCTGATCAGCTTCGAATCCGAAGTGAACAACATTCGCAAGCAGTACGAAGCGCAGGGCTTCGAGGTGGTTATTCCGAAAACCAACATCCTGGCTGAGTTCCCGGTGGCGTGGGTGGATAAAAACGTGCAGGCGAACGGCACCGAGAAAGCGGCAAAAGCCTATCTCAACTACCTGTACAGCCCGCAGGCGCAGGCCATCATTACCGATTACTACTACCGCGTGAACAACCCCGACGTAATGAACAAACTGAAGGACAAATTCCCGCAGACCGCGCTGTTCCGCGTGGAAGATCATTTCGGCTCCTGGCCTGAGGTGATGAAAACGCACTTTGCCAGCGGCGGTGAGTTAGACAAACTGCTGGCGGCGGGGCGTAAGTAATGTTTGCAGTCTCGACTAAACGCGTGCTGCCGGGCTTTACCTTAAGCCTCGGGACCAGCCTGCTGTTCGTCTGCCTGATCCTGCTGTTGCCGCTCAGCGCGCTGGTGATGCAGCTTGCTCAGATGAGCTGGGCGCAGTACTGGGACGTGGTCACCAACCCGCAGGTGGTGGCGGCCTATAAGGTGACGCTGCTGTCGGCGTTTGTTGCCTCCATTTTTAACGGCGTGTTTGGCCTGCTGATGGCGTGGATCTTAACCCGCTATCGCTTCCCGGGCCGTACGCTGCTTGATGCCCTGATGGATCTGCCGTTTGCGCTGCCGACGGCGGTTGCGGGCTTAACCCTCGCGTCGCTCTTCTCCGTGAACGGGCTGTACGGCGAGTGGCTGGCGAAATTTGACATCAAGGTGACCTATACCTGGCTCGGGATCGCGGTGGCGATGGCCTTTACCAGCATCCCGTTTGTGGTGCGTACCGTGCAGCCGGTACTGGAAGAGCTGGGTCCGGAATACGAAGAAGCGGCGGAAACGCTGGGCGCCACGCGCTGGCAGAGCTTCCGTAAAGTGGTTCTGCCGGAGCTCTCTCCGGCGCTGATGGCGGGCGTCGCGCTGTCCTTTACCCGCAGCCTGGGTGAGTTCGGCGCGGTGATTTTTATCGCCGGGAACATCGCCTGGAAAACGGAAGTCACCTCGCTGATGATTTTCATTCGCCTGCAGGAGTTTGATTATCCGGCGGCGAGCGCGATTGCCTCGGTGATTCTGGCGGCCTCGCTGCTGCTGCTGTACTCGATTAACACTCTGCAAAGTCGCTTTGGTCGACGTGTGGTAGGTCACTGATGGCGGAAGTTACGCAATTGAAGCGATACGATGCGCCCCGCATCAACTGGGGTAAATGGTTTCTGATTGGCGTGGGCGTGCTGGTTTCCGCCCTCATTCTCGTCGTGCCGACGATTTATATCTTCGTCCAGGCGTTCAGCAAGGGGCTGATGCCCGCGCTGGAGAACCTGGCGAACCCGGACATGCTGCACGCCATCTGGCTGACGGTGCTGATTGCCCTGATCACCGTGCCGGTGAACCTGGTCTTCGGTACGCTGCTGGCCTGGCTGGTGACGCGCTTTAACTTCCCGGGACGTCAGCTGCTGCTGACCCTGCTGGATATTCCGTTTGCCGTGTCGCCTGTTGTTGCCGGTCTGGTTTACCTGCTGTTTTACGGCTCCAACGGCCCGCTGGGCGGCTGGCTGGATGAACATAACCTGCAGATCATGTTCGCCTGGCCGGGCATGGTGCTGGTGACCATCTTCGTGACCTGCCCATTTGTGGTACGTGAGCTGGTGCCGGTGATGTTAAGCCAGGGGAGCAACGAAGACGAAGCGGCGGTGCTGCTGGGGGCTTCGGGCTGGCAGATGTTCCGCCGCGTGACGCTGCCGAACATCCGCTGGGCGCTGCTTTACGGCGTGGTGCTGACCAACGCCCGTGCGATTGGTGAGTTTGGTGCGGTGTCGGTGGTATCCGGCTCGATTCGCGGTGAAACGCTGTCACTGCCGCTGCAGATTGAATTACTGGAACAGGATTACAACACCGTCGGTTCCTTTACTGCCGCAGCGTTGCTGACGCTGATGGCGATTTTGACCCTGTTTTTGAAGAGTATGGTGCAGTGGCGTTTAGAGAATCAGGAAAAACGTCAGCATCAGGAGGGAAATCATGAGCATTGAGATTGCCAATATTAAGAAGTCTTTTGGTCGCACCCAGGTGCTGAATGATATCTCGCTGGATATCCCTTCCGGACAAATGGTGGCGCTGCTGGGGCCGTCTGGCTCGGGCAAAACGACGCTGCTGCGGATCATCGCCGGGCTTGAGCATCAGACCAGCGGGCACATCCGCTTCCACGGCACCGACGTGAGCCGCCTGCACGCCCGCGATCGTAAAGTCGGCTTTGTCTTCCAGCATTACGCGCTGTTCCGCCACATGACCGTTTTCGACAATATCGCCTTTGGCCTGACGGTGCTGCCACGTCGTGAACGCCCGGATGCAGCAACCATTAAGGCGAAAGTAACCAAACTGCTGGAGATGGTGCAGCTGGCGCATCTGGCGGACCGTTTCCCGGCGCAGCTTTCCGGCGGGCAGAAGCAGCGCGTGGCGCTGGCGCGCGCGCTGGCCGTTGAGCCGCAAATACTGCTGCTGGATGAACCCTTCGGCGCGCTGGATGCGCAGGTGCGCAAAGAGCTGCGTCGCTGGCTGCGCCAGCTGCATGAAGAGCTGAAATTCACCAGCGTCTTCGTGACCCACGATCAGGAAGAGGCGATGGAAGTCGCGGACCGCGTGGTGGTCATGAGCCAGGGCAACATCGAGCAGGTTGACGAGCCGGAACAGCTCTGGCGCGAGCCGGCGACCCGCTTCGTGCTGGAGTTTATGGGCGAGGTGAACCGACTGCAGGGCACCATCCGCGGCGGTCAGTTCCACGTGGGCGCGCACCGCTGGCCGCTGGGCTACACCTCCGCGCATCAGGGGCCGGTCGATTTGTTCCTGCGCCCGTGGGAAGTGGACGTCAGCCGCCGCACCAGCCTGGATTCCCCGCTGCCGGTGCAGGTGCTGGAAGCTAGCCCTAAAGGACACTACACCCAATTGGTGGTACAGCCGCTGGGCTGGTATACCGAGCCGCTGACTGTGGTCATGCGCGACGACGTCCCGCCGCACCGGGGAGAGCGCCTGTTTGTCGGGCTGCAGCATGCGCGCATCTATCACGGTAAGGAGCGCATTGAGACGCGCGAGGATATTGCTCTGGCGGAGTCAGCCTGATAGGTTATTGAGTATGTTTTTCGCCCGGTGGCGTGATGCTTACCGGGCTTTTTATTGAGTAAAAATCGTGAATACACTCGAACACACCATCGGCAACACCCCTCTGGTCAAGCTTCAGCGCATGGGATGTGCCAACGGCAGCGAAATCTGGGTCAAACTCGAAGGCAATAACCCGGCAGGGTCGGTGAAAGACCGCGCGGCGCTGTCGATGATTGTCCAGGCCGAGAAACGCGGTGAAATTAAGCCAGGCGATGTGCTGATTGAAGCCACCAGCGGCAACACCGGTATCGCGCTGGCAATGATTGCGGCGCTGAAAGGCTACCGCATGAAGCTGCTGATGCCGGACAACATGAGCCAGGAGCGCCGCGCCGCGATGCGTGCCTACGGGGCCGAGCTGATTCTGGTAACCAAAGAGCAGGGGATGGAAGGGGCGCGAGACTTAGCGTTAGCAATGGCCGAGCGCGGCGAAGGTAAACTGCTCGATCAGTTCAACAACCCGGACAACCCGTACGCGCACTACACCACCACCGGCCCGGAAATCTGGCAGCAAACCGCCGGGCGCATCACCCATTTTGTCTCCAGCATGGGCACTACCGGCACCATTACCGGCGTGTCGCGTTTTTTGCGCGAGCAGGAGAAACCGGTCACCATTGTTGGTCTGCAGCCGGAAGAGGGGAGCAGCATTCCGGGCATTCGTCGCTGGCCTGCGGAGTATATGCCAGGCATCTTTAATGCGCAGCTGGTGGATCGGGTGCTGGATATTCATCAGCGCGAGGCGGAGAATACCATGCGTGAACTGGCCGTGCGTGAAGGCATCTTCTGCGGGGTCAGCTCGGGGGGCGCGGTAGCGGGGGCGTTGCGCGTGGCGCAGGCAAATCCCGGTGCGGTCGTGGTGGCGATTATCTGCGATCGCGGCGATCGCTATTTGTCTACCGGCGTCTTTGGTGAAGAGAGTTATTCGCAGGGGGCGGGGATTTAAGCGTCATGGAGATGATTCTATTCCGGGATAACACCCGGGCGCAGCAAACCGACATTGTCGCGGTGCAGTCGCAGGTGGTTTACGGCAGCGTGGGGAACAGCATTGCTGTGCCGAACATTCGTACCCACAGGCTGAACGTGACCGCCGTGCCGACGGTGCTGTTTAGCAACACGCCGCACTACGATACCTTCTACGGCGGGGTGATCCCCGACGAGTGGTTCAGCGGCTACCTGAAGGCGCTGGAAGAGCGCGAGATCCTGCGCGAGCTTAAAGCGGTCACTACCGGCTATATGGGCAGCGCCAGCCAGATCGCGCTGCTGGCGCAGTGGCTGAGGGCGGTCAAAGCGCAGCATCCTGACCTGCTGGTGCTGGTCGACCCGGTTATCGGCGATATCGACAGCGGAATGTACGTGAAGCCGGATATCCCGGAAGCCTACCGGGAACACCTGCTGCCGCTGGCGCAGGGGATTACGCCAAACGTCTATGAGCTGGAAGTATTGAGCGGTAAGCCGTGCCGGACGCCGGAAAGCGCTATTGCCGCCGCGCAGGGGTTGCTTTCTGACACTCTGAAATGGGTGGCGATCACCAGCGCGCCGGTCGCTGACGACCCGCAAAACATCCACGTGGTGCTGGTGACGCGTGAGGGCGTGACCGTCAGCGCGCATCCGCGCGTAGAAACCGATCTGAAAGGGACGGGGGATCTGTTCTGTTCAGAACTGGTGAGCGGAATTGTTGAGGGGAAAACCGTTGCTGATGCCATTCGCATGGCCGGCGATCGGGTGACTGATGTGATGCTTTATACCCAGTCGAAAGGCTACGACGAGCTTATCCTCCCTGCATAAACAAAAATGGCGCCCGAAGGCGCCATTTTTCTGTGCGGCAAGAATTACTTCTTGATGCGGATAACCGGGGTTTCGCCCACGGTGACGCTGCCAGACAGTTTGATCAGTTCTTTGATTTCGTCCATGTTGGAGATAACAACCGGCGTCAGGGTAGACTTGGCTTTTTCTTCCAGCAGTGGCAGATCGAATTCAATCACCGGGTCGCCAACTTTAACACGCTGGCCTTCTTCCGCGATACGCTTGAAGCCTTCGCCTTTCAGTTCAACGGTGTCGATACCGAAGTGAACGAACAGTTCGATACCGCTATCAGATTCGATAGAGAACGCATGGTTGGTTTCAAAAATTTTACCGATGGTGCCGTCAACTGGAGCAACCATTTTGTTGCCAGTTGGTTTGATAGCAATGCCATCACCAACGATTTTCTCAGCAAACACTACATCCGGCACGTCTTCGATGTTGACGATCTCGCCGGAGAGCGGAGCAACAATCTCAATAGTTCCGGAGTCTTTCTTATCATCAGAAACCAGAGATTTCAGTTTATCGAACAAACCCATGATCTTCTCCTAAGCAGTAATTTGGGCCGCATCTCGTGGATTAGCAGATTGTTTTTTCTTCAATGAACTTGTTAACCAGCGTCATTAACTCGTCCGTTGTCGGTTGAGCAAGAGCCTGCTCTGCTAACACCTTCGCATCTTCGAAGTTCGTGTTACGGATAATCTTCTTAATGCGCGGGATGGAAATGGCGCTCATAGAGAATTCGTCCAGACCCATACCCAGCAACAGAAGTGTAGCACGTTCGTCGCCTGCAAGCTCACCACACATGCCAGTCCATTTACCTTCTGCATGAGAAGCATCAATAACTTGCTTGATCAAGTTCAGTACGGACGGTGACATTGGCTGGTAGAGATGTGAAATCATATCATTACCACGGTCAACTGCCAGGGTGTACTGCGTTAAATCATTGGTGCCGATACTAAAGAAATCAACTTCTTTGGCTAAATGACGCGCAATGGTCGCCGCTGCTGGTGTTTCCACCATCACGCCGATCTCAATTGACTCGTCAAATGCTTTACCTTCGTCGCGCAGTTCCTGTTTGTAGATTTCGATCTCTTTCTTCAGTGCACGCACTTCTTCAACAGAGATGATCATCGGGAACATGATGCGCAGCTTACCGAAAGCGGAGGCACGCAGGATAGCGCGAACCTGGTCACGCAAGATCTCTTTACGATCCATCGCGATACGCACGGCACGCCAGCCCAGGAACGGGTTCTCTTCTTTCGGGAAGTTCATGTACGGCAGCTCTTTGTCGCCACCGATGTCCATGGTACGGACGATAACCGCCTGTGAGCCACACGCTTCTGCGACGGCTTTATACGCAGCAAACTGCTCTTCTTCCGTTGGCAGCGCGTCGCGGTCCATGAACAGGAATTCTGTACGATAGAGACCAACACCTTCCGCACCGTTGCGCTCAGCGCCATCAACGTCGCGTACGGTACCGATGTTTGCGCACACTTCTACCTGATGGCCGTCCAGGGTGATGGCTGGCAGGTCTTTCAGCTTAGCGAGTTCCGCTTTTTCAGTCGCAACCTGCTCCTGAACCGCGCGCAGTTTTTCGATCTCTTCGTTAGTTGGGTTGACGTAAACCAGATTGTTTACGGCATCCAGAATCAGATAGTCGCCGTTTTTCACCTGAGAGGTGACGCTACCGGTGCCCACGATGGCAGGCAGTTCCAGAGAACGCGCCATGATTGAGGTGTGGGAGGTACGGCCACCCGCGTCGGTGATGAAACCAAGGACCTTTTTCAGGTTCAGCTGTGCGGTTTCAGACGGGGTGAGGTCAGCGGCAACCAGGATCACTTCATCCTGAATCGCGCTCAGGTCGATAATGGCCAGGCCCAGGATGTTGCGCAGCAGGCGCTTACCGATGTCACGTACGTCAGCCGCACGCTCTTTCAGGTATTCATCATCCAGCTCTTCCAGGGCAGTTGCCTGACCTTCGATAACTTCATGCGCAGCCGCGTCGGCCGTCATGCCTTTATCTTTAATCAGGGCTATGATTTCCTGCTCCAGCTCCTCATCTTCGAGCAGCATGATATGCCCTTCGAAGATGGCTTCTTTTTCTTCACCGAAAGTTTCGCCAGCTTTAGTTTTGATCGCTTCCAGTTGCGCAGATGCCTTGGCACGACCGCTCAGAAAACGTTCAACTTCCTGATCAACCTTGTCGGCAGAAATTTTTTTCCGGTCGATGACGATCTCGTCTTCTTTCAGCAGCAGTGCTTTGCCGAAAGCGATACCCGGGGATGCTAAAATGCCTGAAATCATAACCCTACCTTACTTGTGACTGATATTTAAAAGAACCCGGAAACTTACTCGAGCTCAGCCATCAGTTTAACCAGATGCTCAACTGCTTTCTGCTCGTCTTCACCTTCAGCAGAGATGGTAACAACGGTGCCCTGAGTCAGGCCCAGAGTCTGCAGTTTGAACAGGCTTTTTGCGCTAGCGCTTTTGCCGTTGGAAGTTACAGTGATTTCAGAAGTGAAGCCTTTCGCTTCTTTAACAAACTGAGCAGCAGGGCGGGTGTGCAGACCGTTCGGAGCGGTAATGGTAACTTCTTGCTGGAACATTGTATTTCCCCAACTTATAGGTTTAGTGTTGTGGAACTAAAGTCTAGCCTGGCGGCTTAACTTTAGCCTGTATTGTTAGCGCTGACGTTTCAATCGTCATTAAACATTATGCAGCGAAAGGAAGACTTGAACCAAATCATAAAATCGATTCAGCAAGGGTATTTCGTTCACTGATTAATTTCACGCTTCAAAATAATTGCTGGTTTAAATACCAGACACATCGGGGTGAAGCAATGCCAGGAGGGTCAAAAGTTTGAAGCAGGCCACAAAAAAGCACCCGAAAAGGTGCTTTTTTACGCGTTATTAACATACTGGCACTACTGTTGCAGCTCTTTTTCCGTGAACAGATCGGCAAACAGTGCGGTGCTCAGGTAACGCTCACCCGAAGAAGGAAGGATAACCACAATATTCTTATTGGTAAAGGCTTCATCTTCCTGAAGTTTGAGCGCTGCCGCAACGGCCGCACCGGAAGAGATACCCGCCAGAATGCCTTCTTCATCCATCAGACGACGCGCGGTAGAGATGGCTTCTTCGTTCGTGATGGCAACGACTTTATCGATCAGCTTCAGATCCAGGTTACCCGGAATGAAGCCCGCGCCGATGCCCTGAATTTTATGCGGGCCAGGCTTGAGTTCTTCACCCGCCAGCGCCTGAGCGATAACCGGAGAGTCGGTAGGTTCAACGGCAACGGTAATCAGCTCTTTTTTACCTTTTGTGCCTTTAATATAGCGAGACACGCCGGTCAGCGTGCCGCCGGTGCCGACGCCGGAGATAAATACGTCAACCTGGCCGTCAGTATCTTCCCAGATTTCCGGGCCGGTGGTCTTCTCGTGAATTTCAGGGTTAGCCGGGTTGCTGAACTGCTGCAGCAGAAGATATTTCGCCGGATCGCTGGCCACGATCTCTTCCGCTTTCTGAATGGCACCTTTCATGCCCTTCGCGCCTTCGGTCAGGACCAGGTTCGCCCCCAGCGCTTTGAGCAGTTTGCGACGTTCGATGCTCATGGTTTCCGGCATGGTCAGGGTCAGCTTGTAGCCGCGTGCGGCAGCAACATAGGCCAGAGCGATACCGGTGTTACCGCTGGTCGGTTCCACCAGCTCAACGCCTGGCTTCAGCACGCCGCGTTTTTCAGCATCCCAAATCATGTTTGCACCGATGCGGCATTTTACGCTGAAGCTCGGGTTGCGTGATTCGACCTTCGCCAGAATGCGTCCATTACCGATACGGTTCAGTCGAACCAGGGGCGTATGACCGATAGTCAGCGAGTTGTCTTCATAAATCTTACTCATGGCCTGTCCTTAACTGTATGAAATTGGGATACCGACCCAGCATACCTGCTAAGCAGGTAGGGGGAAGTAAGGAATTCGCATATCTATATACTGCAAGGAAATAATGGGGATCAGTATGGAATAAGGGGCGGCATAAGCCACCCCTGCTTTACACATTTTTGCATTATTTCCATAACGCGTGCTTAGCACGATAGCAGTCCACCCACATCGCCGTCGCGCCGCAAACCGCAACTGGCATGATGAATAGGTTAAGGAAGGGAATCATGGTGAACAGGCTGGTCAGCGCGCCGAACTGCATATTGGCGACCTTTCGGGTGCGCAGAGCGGTGCGCATCGCTTTAAACGGCACCTTGTGGTTATCGAATGGATAGTCGCAGTACTGGATGGCCAGCATCCAGGCGCTGAACAGAAACCACAGCACCGGCGCAACCGTCTGGCCAATGCCGGGGACAAAGTAGAGGGCAAGGAGTACAACCGCGCGGGGGAGGTACCAGGCAAACTTCTGCCACTCGCGCTTCATAATGCGCGGGATATCTTTCACGATCCCCAGCACGCCCGTGTCCGGTGGCGTCGCGCCGGTAAGCCGCGCCTCCAGCTGTTCCGCCAGCAGGCCGTTAAACGGCGCGGCTATCCAGTTCGCGATCGTTGAGAATAAATAGCCGAATACCAGCAGCACGGAGATGACCGCCACCGGCCAGAGCAGGTAGTTAAGCCACTGCAGCCAGTCCGGCACGTAGCTCATCAGCGACGGGATCCAGCTTTCGAGCTTTGTGAACAGCCACCAGAACGCGCCGCCCATCAGAATAATGTTGATCAGCAGCGGCAGAATGACAAAGCGACGGATACCTGGCAGTGAAACCAGCTTCCAGCCCTGAGAAAAATACCAGACGCCGCTGCGCGGGGGAGAAGACGATGTTGAAACCATAACCAGGCTGTACTCCTTTTTTCACAACCAGTGGAATTGCCCGCCTATATTATCCACTTGCGGACCAATGACCAGTTCGGAAATGTTCGAAAAACCAGCAAAAAGCACGATTTACTTCATCTTTATGCTGCGAATGCTCTGCACACACTTGCACTTGACGTAAACGGCAAATACTCTTAGTGAGTAAATGTTTGCCGTGGTGGCAAGGTGTTAGAACAACAGAGAATATAATGATGCAGGATTTGCGTCTGATATTAATCATTGTTGGCGCGATCGCCATAATCGCTTTACTGGTACATGGTTTCTGGACCAGCCGTAAAGAGCGTTCCTCGATGTTTCGCGATCGCCCACTGAAGCGCATGAAGTCCAGTCGTGATGATGATGACACTGAAGATGACATCACCGGTAGCGACGACGACGGCGTGGGTGAAGTTCGTGTTCATCGGGTCAATACTGCGCCCGGCGCGGCTCATGGGGAGCATGAAGCCCCCCGCGCTCCGCAGCACCAGTATCAACCGCCGTATGCCTCTGCCCAGCCGCGCCAGCCAGCGCCGCAGCCAGTGGAAGAACCTGTACGTCAGCCGCCGCAACCGCCTGTACAACAGCAGCAGCCCGCTGCGCCACAGCCGGTTCAACAGCAACCTGTGCAGCAGCCCGTGCAACAGCAACCTGTGCACCAGCCGCAGCAGCAGCCTGTTCATGTACAGCCTGCGCCGCAGCCCGCTCCGGCTCCGCACGTTGAGCCAGAGCCGGTCGTCGAGCCTGAACCGGTTGTTGAAAAGCCGCAGCGTAAAGAAGCGGTGATCATCATGAACGTGGCCGCGCATCACGGCAGCCATCTCAACGGTGACGTGTTGCTCAACAGTATTCAACAGGCAGGCTTCAAGTTTGGCGATATGAACATTTTCCATCGCCACCTGAGCCCTGACGGTAGTGGTCCGGCGCTGTTTAGTCTGGCCAATATGGTCAACCCAGGCACCTTTGACCCGGAAATGACCGGTGATTTCGTGACGCCGGGTGTCACTATCTTTATGCAGGTGCCGTCCTACGGCGACGAGCTGCAAAACTTCAAGCTGATGCTGCAGTCCGCTCAGCACATCGCTGATGAAGTGGGTGGTGTGGTGCTCGACGATCAGCGTCGAATGATGACCCCGCAGAAGCTGCGCGAGTATCAGGACCGCATCCGTGAAGTTAAGGAAGCCAACGCGTAATTGTCGCGTTTACTTCAACTCCTCCTCAACCCCCGCCTGTCGGGGGTTTTTTCTCATTGATGGTGCGATATGGACTCAATCGAACAACAACTCACTGAACTGCGAACCACGCTTCGCCATCATGAATATCTCTATCATGTTATGGACGCACCGGAAGTGCCTGATGCGGAGTATGACCGGCTGATGCGCGAGCTGCGCGAGCTGGAGGCGCAGCACCCGGAACTGATTACGCCAGATTCTCCGACCCAGCGCGTCGGCGCCGAGCCGCTGGGGGCTTTCAGCCAGGTGCGTCACGAAGTGCCGATGCTGTCGCTGGACAACGTCTTTGATGAAGAGAGCTTCCTCGCGTTTAACAAGCGCGTGCAGGACCGTCTGAAAAGCAGCGATTCCCTCACCTGGTGCTGCGAGCTGAAGCTCGACGGCCTGGCGGTCAGCCTTCTCTATGAAAACGGCGTGCTGGTGCGCGCCGCCACGCGTGGCGACGGTACGACGGGTGAAGACATCACCACTAACGTGCGAACCATCCGCGCGATCCCGCTGAAGCTGCAGGGAGACAACATTCCCGCGCGTCTGGAAGTGCGCGGCGAGGTGTTCCTGCCGCAGGCGGGATTCGAGAAAATTAACGAAGAGGCGCGTCGCACCGGCGGGAAAGTGTTTGCTAACCCGCGTAACGCGGCGGCGGGCTCTCTGCGCCAGCTTGACCCGCGCATCACCGCGAAGCGACCGCTTACTTTCTTCTGCTACGGCGTCGGTATTCTGGAAGATGGTGAGTTACCGGACACGCACCTCGGGCGTCTACTGCAGTTTAAAGCCTGGGGCCTGCCGGTGAGCAACCGCGTTCAGCTCTGCGACTCGCCGGAAGCGGTGCTGGCGTTCTACCACAAAGTGGAAGAGGACCGTCCGACGCTCGGCTTTGATATCGATGGCGTTGTCATCAAGGTCAATTCGCTGGCGCTGCAGGAGCAGCTGGGCTTTGTGGCGCGTGCGCCGCGCTGGGCGGTGGCGTTTAAATTCCCTGCCCAGGAGCAGATGACCTTCGTTCGCGACGTGGAATTTCAGGTGGGCCGTACGGGCGCTATTACTCCGGTCGCTCGACTGGAGCCGGTGCAGGTCGCAGGCGTGCTGGTGAGTAACGCTACGCTGCACAACGCCGATGAAATCGAACGCCTCGGCCTGCGCATCGGTGACAAAGTGGTGATTCGCCGCGCGGGCGATGTTATCCCGCAGGTGGTGAACGTTGTTGAGTCAGAACGTCCTGATGATACGCGCGAGGTCGTTTTCCCGACCCACTGCCCGGTATGCGGCTCTGACGTAGAGCGTGTAGAAGGCGAAGCGGTGGCCCGCTGTACGGGCGGCCTGATCTGCGGCGCGCAGCGTAAAGAGTCGCTTAAGCACTTTGTTTCCCGTCGCGCAATGGACGTTGACGGCATGGGCGACAAGATTATCGATCAGCTGGTTGAGAAAGAGTATGTCCATACGCCTGCGGATCTGTTCAGGCTCACGGCGGGCAAACTGACCGGTCTGGATCGCATGGGGCCGAAGTCAGCCCAGAACGTGGTTAACGCGCTGGAAGCAGCGAAAGAGACGACTTTCGCCCGCTTCCTGTACGCGCTGGGCATTCGTGAAGTCGGCGAAGCGACGGCGGCAGGTTTAGCCGCGTACTTTGGTACGCTGGAGGCGCTGGAAAAGGCAAGCATCGACGAGCTGCAGAAAGTGCCGGACGTCGGCATCGTCGTCGCCACGCACGTCTTTAACTTCTTTGCCGAAGAGAGCAACCGCGAAGTCATCGGCAAGCTGCTGGAAGAGGGCATTAAATGGCCCGCGCCGGTGGTGGTCAACGCCGAAGAAATTGATAGCCCATTTGCCGGTAAAACCGTGGTGCTAACCGGTAGCCTTAGCCAGCTTTCACGCGACGATGCAAAAGCACGTCTGGTGGCGCTGGGGGCCAAAGTGGCGGGCAGCGTGTCGAAGAAAACCGACCTGGTGATTGCCGGCGAAGCTGCGGGTTCGAAGCTGGCGAAAGCCCAGGAGCTCGGCATTGAGGTTATCGACGAAGCAGAAATGATGCGCCTGTTAGGAGAGTAACGTGGAGAAAGAGCAGCTCGTTGAGATCGCCAATACGGAAATGCCTTTCGGTAAATACAAGGGCCGCAGGCTGATCGATTTGCCGGAGGAGTACCTGCTGTGGTTCGCCCGCAAGGACGAATTCCCCGCCGGGCGCCTGGGCGAGCTGATGGCTGTCACGTTACTGATCAAAACCGAGGGGCTGACCCAGCTGGTGCAGCCCCTGAAGCGTCCTTAAGCCTTCGCGGCGCGGGTCTCTTCCTGCGCCAGCTTTTCCGTCTGGCGCTTGTAGCGACGCGCCAGCACCGCGCAGACCATCAGCTGGATCTGATGGAAAATCATCAGCGGCAGCACCATCATCCCGATCACCGAGGTGGGGAACAGAATGTTCGCCATCGGGATGCCGTTCGCCAGGCTCTTTTTGGAGCCGCAGAAGACGATGGTGATCTCATCGGCTTTGCTGAAGCCGCATTTGCGCGCCACAAAAACGTTCACCGCAATGACAATTGCCAGCAGAACGAGGCTGACCACCACGATAAACAGCAGCGAGCCTGCGCCCACCTTATGCCAGATCCCGTTTACGACCGCTTCGCTGAAGGCGGAATAGACCACCAGCAGAATCGACGACTGGTCGGTTTTAGAGATCCATTTCTTATGCTTCGCCACGAACGCCCCGGTCCACGGACGCGAGAGATGGCCCAGGACAAACGGCAGCAGCAGCTGCAGGCAGATTTTGCCGACCTGTTCAAGGTTACCTTCCGCGCCGTGCATGTTCATCAGCAGGCCCACCAGCAGCGGGGAGACGAAAATCCCTAACAGGCTGGATGCCGATGCGGAGCAGACCGCGGCTGCAACGTTCCCTCCGGCAAGAGAGGTAAAGGCAATGGCAGACTGCACGGTGGCCGGGAGAATACAGAGATACAGGAAACCGGTGTAGAGCGCCGGATCGACGTTAACCGGTGCCCACCAGGCAAACAGCACCCCGAGGATCGGGAACAGAATAAACGTGCTGCACATCACCCAGAGGTGCAGTCGCCAGTGGCTACCGCCAGCGATAATCGCTTCGCGGGAGAGCTTTGCGCCGTGCATAAAGAACAGCAGTGCGATGGCGGCCGTCGTCAGTCCCTCAAAAAAAGGGACGAAACCGCCGCGAGCAGGGAAGAACGAGGCCAGTAAAACGGTAGCCACCAGGGTGAGTGTAAACGGATCAAGAATACGAAATAGTTTCATAATGACTCCTGAAAACAGATGTCGCTATTGTGCTTTTTTCCATTTGAGAAATAAAATTGATTTATTGCATCCATTCATGAATTAAACAGATGAATTATTCCCTACGCCAGCTTCGCATTTTCGTCACCGTCGCCCATGCCCGCAGCTTTAGCCGGGCAGGTGAAATGATCGGCCTGAGCCAGTCGGCGGTCAGCCACAGCGTGAAAGAGCTGGAAAACCAGACCGGCGTTAGATTGCTTGACCGCACCACGCGTGAAGTGGTCCTGACCGAAGCGGGGCAGCAGCTGGCCCTGCGTCTTGAACGGCTGCTTGATGAGCTGAACAGCACGCTCAGAGACGTGGGGAGGCTGGGGCAGCAGCTGTCGGGCACCGTGCGGGTTGCGGCCAGCCAGACGATATCCGCGCACCTTATCCCGCAATGTATTGCCGAGGGAAACCATCGCTATCCTGATATTGATTTTGTCCTGCATGACAGACCGCAGCAGTGGGTGCTGGAGAGCATCCGCCAGGGCGATGTGGATTTTGGTATTGTGATCGATCCTGGCCAGGTGAGCGATCTGGAATGCGAAAGCGTTCTTTCTGAGCCTTTTTTACTGCTCTGCCGTGACGACGACCCGCTGGCAGCGTTGCTCGAGGTCAGCTGGCAGTCCCTGCAGGGGGCGAACCTGGTTTTACAGGATTATGCCTCAGGCAGCCGTCCGCTGATTGATTCCGCGCTGGTGAATCAGGGCGTTAAGGCAACGATCGTGCAGGAGATTGGTCATCCGGCCACGCTGTTTCCGATGGTGGAAGCCGGAATTGGCATCAGCGTGTTGCCCGCTCTGGCGCTTCCCCTGCCGCAGGGAAGCCAGCTGGCGGTGAAGCGGCTGACGCCCGTTGTCGAACGAAAGCTGATGCTGGTGCGGCGAAAAAATCGTTCGCTCTCGGGTGCGGCGCAGGCCATCTGGAAAGTGGTGCGTATCCAGGCACAACGATTAACCGAGGCCCGCATACGCGATCCACTGTTTAACGCATCAGACGATTAGATGTAGATATCAATCTGATTAGTGTCTGACGGGCTATTCACGCCTTCTACTTTGCCCAGTTTTTGATCCTGCTTCTTCTGAGCTTCTTCGGCCTGCTGGCGCTGCAGTGCGGCGAGCTGTGCCTGCAGCACTTTGATCTGGGTCTGAATCAGTTCCTGCTGCTTCTTCTTCTCATCTGCGCTGCCGGGGCTGTTTGCCAGCTCTTTTAACTGCTGGGTCAGCTTTTTGATCTTGTCGAGAATGCGGGTGATTTGCGCAGAGATATCGTTACTGCTCGAAGTGCCACTCGCGCCGCTGGTTTGAATCTGTTGGGTTGAAGCCTGAATGGTCGTCATACTTTTTCCTCGCGTTATAAAACAGAGGTATCGGCACCGACGGGATTAGCTTGAGGAAAATGCGGCAGGTTCATATTTTTATATCGCAGATAGCAAAAAAGCGCCTTTAGGGCGCTTTTTTACATTGGTGGGTCGTGCAGGATTCGAACCTGCGACCAATTGATTAAAAGTCAACTGCTCTACCAACTGAGCTAACGACCCGA
>NZ_JADBQN010000003.1:53395-163047 GCF_014895915.1 Enterobacter cloacae complex sp. P13B | reverse complement strand
CCAGCTGAGCTACGGATGCAAAATGGCGGTGAGGCGGGGATTCGAACCCCGGATGCAGCTTTTGACCGCATACTCCCTTAGCAGGGGAGCGCCTTCAGCCTCTCGGCCACCTCACCACACAACGCCTCTTTCGAGTGCTTCGAGCAACTCGTTAAGAGCTTCTCGTCGCTGCGTGGCGCATATATTACTTTCTGGGACTTATAAGTCAAACAATTTTCCAAAAGCTTTTATCGTTTGCACAAATCACACGCAATTCGCATGTAAAAGCCGCAAAGAGGGTGTTTTATAAGCGGATTTTGCAGGCAACGCCACAGAAAACATCTGCCGAAATGGCGGTATTGAGACGAGTTAAGGGTAACGGAGTGGTTAAAAAGAGAGCGATTGAAATTAAACGGTAACTTTGAGCAGGAAAAATAGCGGGAGGGTTGCGTCTCGCCCGACAGCGAGACGCGACAATATCAGTAACTGGACTGCTGGGATTTTTCAGCCTGGATACGCTGGTAGATCTCTTCACGGTGGACAGATACTTCTTTAGGAGCGTTAACACCAATACGTACCTGGTTACCCTTTACCCCTAAAACTGTCACGGTGACCTCATCCCCAATCATGAGGGTCTCACCAACTCGACGAGTCAGAATCAGCATTCTTTGCTCCTTGAAAGATTAAAAGAGTCGGGTCTCTTGTATCCCGGCATTATCCATCATATAACGCCAAAAAGTAAGCGATGACAAACACGTAAAGTGTAAGCAGTCACGGCATCACATTCTGTTAAACGTAAGTTTAGCCGATATACACAAACTCAACCTGACTTTATCGTTATCGATAGCACAGTGAACAAGACGCCATAACGTTGCCGCTATGGCGTCTGCTTGTGCTTTGTAGTTATTACAGTTTCGCGCTTACCCAGCTTTCAACGCTGGCTAATGCCGCAGGAAGTGCCGCCGCATCCGTACCACCGGCTTGCGCCATGTCCGGACGACCGCCACCCTTGCCACCCACCTGCTGAGCGACCATACCAATCAGTTCCCCTGCTTTAACGCGGTCGGTCACATCCTTAGAGACGCCCGCAATCAGAGAAACCTTACCTTCTGCCACCGTCGCCAGCACGATAACGGTAGAACCAAGCTGGTTCTTGAGATCGTCGACCATAGTGCGCAGCATCTTAGGCTCAACGCCCGCCAGATCGCTGACCAGCAGTTTGACGCCCTTAATGTCTACAGCCTTGCTGGAGAGGTTTGCACTCTCCTGCGCCGCAGCCTGCTCTTTCAGCTGCTGCAGCTCTTTTTCCAGCTGACGCGTGCGATCCAGCGCAACGCGCACTTTCTCGCCCAGGTTCTGGCTATCGCCTTTCAGCAGCTGCGCGATGTCGTGCAGCTGATCGCTCTGCGCATGCAGGCTGGCAATCGCACCTTCACCGGTCACCGCTTCAATACGACGCACACCTGCCGCCGTTCCCGACTCGGAAATAATGCGGAACAGGCCAATGTCACCGGTGCGCGAGGCATGCGTACCGCCGCACAGCTCGGTGGAGAAGTCGCCCATGCTCAGCACGCGAACACGTTCGTCATATTTCTCACCAAACAGCGCCATCGCACCTTTTTTCTTCGCGTCCTCAAGATCCATGATATGGGTCTCGATTGGCAGGTTACGACGGATCTGCGCGTTCACCAGATCTTCCACCGCGCGGATTTCACACGGCTTCATCGCTTCAAAATGCGAGAAGTCGAAGCGCAGCACTTTGTCGTTAACCAGAGAACCTTTCTGTGCAACGTGGTTACCGAGCACGTCGCGCAGGGCAGCGTGCATCAGGTGGGTTGCCGAGTGGTTCAGACGAATGCGCGCGCGGCGAGCTTCATCAACGTTAGCCTGGACGCCCTCGCCCACTTTCAGAGAACCGGAAACCAGTTTGCCCTGGTGACCGATCGCCTGACCGTATTTCTGGGTGTCGCTGACGCTGAAGCTAAAACCGTTGCCTTTCAGTTCGCCTTTATCGCCAACCTGGCCGCCGGATTCCGCATAGAACGGCGTTTTGTCCAGAATGACAACGGCTTCCTGACCCGCGCTGATGCTGTCTACGGCTTTACCGTCAACAAACAGGGCGGTCACTTTGCCGGTCAGTTCCAGCGCTTCATAACCTTTGAATTCAGACGCGCTATCAACGCGGATCATCGCGTTGTAGTCTGCACCGAAACCGCTGGACTCACGCGCACGACGACGCTGCTCTTCCATCGCGGCTTCAAAGCCTGCTTCATCAACTTTGATGTTGCGCTCGCGGCAAACGTCCGCCGTCAGGTCAACCGGGAAGCCGTAAGTGTCGTACAGGCGGAAAGCAGTTTCGCCATCCAGCGTGTCGCCCTTAAGCTTCGCCAGTTCTTCGTCCAGCAGCGCCAGACCGCGCTCCAGCGTACGAGCGAACTGCTCTTCTTCGGTTTTCAGAACCTGCTCAACCTGCGCCTGCTGGCGTTTCAGCTCGTCGCCGGCTGACCCCATCACGCCAATCAGTGGCCCAACGAGTTTATAGAAGAAGGTGTCCTTCGCGCCCAGCATGTTGCCGTGACGGATCGCACGGCGAATGATACGACGCAGCACGTAGCCACGGTTTTCATTCGACGGAATAACGCCGTCGGCAATCAGGAACGCACAGGAACGAATATGGTCTGCGATAACGCGCAGCGATTTGTTGTTCAGATCGGTCGCGCCGGTAACGTTCGCAACGGCTTTGATCAGAGTGCTGAACAGGTCAATCTCGTAGTTGGAGTTAACGTGCTGCAGAACCGCGGCGATACGCTCCAGGCCCATACCGGTATCAACGGATGGCTTCGGCAGCGGCTCCATAGTGCCGTCAGCCTGGCGGTTGAACTGCATGAAGACGATGTTCCAGATCTCAATATAGCGATCGCCGTCTTCTTCCGGGCTGCCTGGAGGGCCGCCCCAGATATGGTCGCCGTGATCGTAGAAGATCTCGGTGCACGGACCGCAAGGACCGGTGTCGCCCATCTGCCAGAAGTTATCAGACGCATATGGCGCGCCTTTGTTATCACCGATGCGAATAATACGCTCGCGCGGGATACCCACTTCTTTTTCCCAGATTTCGAACGCTTCGTCATCGGTTTCGTAGACGGTCACCCACAGACGCTCTTTCGGCAGGTTGAACCAGTTTTCACCGGTCAGCAGCTCCCATGCGTATTGAATGGCATCATGTTTGAAGTAGTCGCCGAAGCTGAAGTTACCCAGCATTTCGAAGAAGGTGTGGTGGCGCGCGGTGTAACCGACGTTTTCCAGGTCGTTGTGTTTACCGCCCGCACGCACGCAACGCTGTGAGGTTGTGGCGCGGGAATAATTACGCTTGTCGAGACCAAGGAACACATCCTTGAACTGGTTCATCCCGGCGTTGGTAAACAGCAGAGTCGGATCGTTGTTCGGTACCAGGGAGCTGCTGGCAACAACCTGGTGTCCCTTACTATGGAAAAAATCGAGAAACGCCTGACGGATCTCAGCGGTGCTCTTGCTCATAATTATCCTGAAATCAAGCTAACGAAATGTCGTAGCCAGCCTGTATCGGTAAACCGTTGGACGGACCAGCTACTGGAAAAAGTGGGAATAAGATAAGTTTTCTTTAGTGGGAAGTAAAATCCCGCATGCGTTCAATCGGCAAAATTACGCCAGATATCCTGAATATCTTCCATCAGAAAGCCGCGGTAGAGCAAAAAGCGCTGGATTTTGACTTTTTCTGAAAATTCACGCGGCAGCGGTTCGCCGTACTTACGAATCGCCTGCTCTTTTGCCAGATCGCACCAGTCGATGTCGCTTTCGCGCATCGCTTTTTCGATGGACTCCCTGGCCACCCCTTTCTGGCTTAGCTCCTGGCGGATGCGCGCGGGCCCATACCCTTTGCGACCACGGCTGGCGAGAAAACGCGAGGCAAACCGGTCATCGTCCAGGTAATGATGCTCATAGCACCAGGCCACCACGCGGTCGTAGTCTTCCGCAGTGGCATCAATCTCCTCCGGCCCGTTTTTGCTCATGACGGGCGCTGACAGCTTCCGCCGCAGCTCCTGTTCACTGTGGTCGCGCACGGCGAGAATGCGTACCGCACGATCCAGCAAGCGCGCGTAGGCGGGTCGGCGTGATGTCGGTTCACTCATAAAAAACCTGCAGAATCAGAAATGCAAAAAGGGCCGCGTCAGCAGCCCTTCATCTTTACACGAGAGACTTAAAAGTCTTCGTTGGTTTCTTCAGCATCCGCGGCATCCACCACGAAATCAGGTTTGGAGTCCTGGTTGTTCAGCAGAAGCTCACGCACCTTCTTCTCAATCTCTTTCGCCGCAGCCGGGTTCTCTTTCAGCCAGGAGATAGCATTCGCTTTACCCTGACCAATCTTGTCACCGTTGTAGCTGTACCAGGCGCCCGCTTTTTCAATCAGCTTCTCTTTCACGCCCAGGTCAACCAGCTCGCCGAGGAAGTTGATACCTTCGCCGTAGAGGATCTGGAATTCAGCCTGTTTGAACGGTGCTGCGATTTTGTTCTTCACAACCTTCACGCGGGTTTCGCTACCCACCACGTTCTCGCCCTCTTTCACCGCGCCGATACGGCGGATATCCAGACGGACAGAGGCGTAGAATTTCAGGGCGTTACCACCGGTGGTGGTTTCCGGGTTACCGAACATCACACCAATTTTCATACGGATCTGGTTGATGAAGATCAGCAGCGTATTGGACTGCTTCAGGTTACCGGCCAGCTTACGCATCGCCTGGCTCATCATACGTGCCGCGAGGCCCATGTGAGAGTCACCGATTTCACCTTCGATTTCCGCTTTTGGCGTCAGCGCCGCAACGGAGTCGACGATGATCACGTCAACCGCACCGGAACGTGCCAGCGCGTCACAAATTTCCAGCGCCTGCTCGCCGGTGTCCGGCTGGGAACACAGCAGGTTGTCGATATCAACGCCCAGCTTACGGGCATAGACCGGGTCCAGCGCGTGCTCGGCATCGATAAACGCACAGGTTTTACCTTCGCGCTGTGCCGCTGCAACAACCTGCAGGGTCAGCGTCGTTTTACCTGAGGATTCCGGACCGTAGATTTCTACGATACGCCCCATCGGCAAACCGCCCGCGCCCAGTGCGATATCCAGAGAAAGCGAACCGGTGGAGATTGTTTCCACATCCATGGAACGGTCTTCACCCAGGCGCATGATGGAGCCTTTACCGAATTGCTTTTCGATCTGGCCCAGTGCTGCCGCCAACGCTTTCTGTTTGTTTTCGTCGATAGCCATTATTACTCCTGTCATGCCGGGAGAAGCAACTGCGCTTCACCATGGACTTCTGTTCTGTTGGTGCAATTATACTGTATAGTCATACAGTATCAAGTATTTTGTAGAAATTGTTGCCAGAGCGTTTTTAACGCATAAACGGTAGCCTGACGACGCACGCTTTCGCGATCGCCGCTGAAGCACTCCCGGCGGGTGATCCCCTCCCCTTTGGACGTGGCAAACCCGAACCAGACGGTGCCGACAGGCTTCACGTCGCTGCCGCCGTCCGGCCCCGCGATGCCGCTGATGGAAATGGCGTAATCTGCCCGCGCCTCTTTCAGCGCGCCAATGGCCATTTCAATGACAACCGGTTCGCTGACCGCGCCATGCTGTTCCAGCGTGGCTTCGCGCACGCCAATCATCTGCGCCTTAGCTTCGTTACTGTAGGTCACAAAGCCACGTTCAAACCAGGCGGAACTGCCGGCGATATCGGTAATCGCTTTCGCCACCCAGCCGCCGGTGCAGGATTCCGCGGTGGTAATAGTCGCGCCACGCTGCTTCAGGGCAAGGCCAACGATCTCGCTTAGCTGCATCAATTCATGGTCAGTCATTCTTGCTCCAGGCTTGAGAAAAACGTGCAGCACAAGATAGCACTTTCTCGTCAGATATGGGGATGCGCTTCAGGTTTTACGAGGGGGCTTCAGAAAAAAGCCGGTGCGGGCGCACCGGCTGTAGAAATATTATTTCATGCTGTTCGCAAGCGTATCGACATTATGGCGAAACGCCTTAACGTAGGTGTCTGCTGCTCCACCTTTTGCCGACAAGGCTTCCGGGTAAAGTTCGCCGCCCGGCTGTGCGCCCGTCGCCGACGCAATCTGCTTCACCAGACGCGGGTCGAGCTGGTTTTCCATAAACCACGTTTTCACGCCGTCGGCTTTAATCTGCTTGATAATCTCCGCCACCTGCGACGCGCTGGCCTCGCTCTCTGAAGAGAGTCCTTGAGGTGCCATGAAGGTTACGCCGTAAGCGCGGCCAAAATAACCAAACGCGTCATGGCTGGTCAGCACTTTGCGCTTTTCCTGCGGGATCTGGCTAAAGCGCGTTTTGGCCCAGCTGTCCAGTTGGGTCAGTTGCGCAATGTATGGTTTTCCTGAAGCCTCCAGCGCCGCTTTGTCTTCCGGATCGGCTTTCACCAGCCCGTTCAGAATATTTTGCGCATACAGCGCACCGTTCGCCGCGCTGTTCCAGGCGTGCGGATCGGTCACGGTCTTTCCATCTTCCTCAAGCGTGTGGGTTTTCACCCCGTTTGAGGCAACGACCAGCTGGCCTTTGAACCCGGAGGCTTTCACCAGGCGGTCGAGCCAGCCTTCCAGCCCTAAACCGTTGACCACGACCACGTCAGCCTTGCTCAGCGCTGCGCTGTCCTTAGGCGACGGTTCGAAGGTATGCGGATCGCCGTCCGGCCCCACCAGCGTCGTCACGTTTACACGATCGCCCCCCACCTCCTGCGCGATATCCCCCAGTATCGAAAAGCTGGTGACTACATTCAGCGTTTTCGCCATCACGCTATGCGACATCATCCCCAGCGCTAGCGCCATGATTAATCCTGTACTTTTCATCGTTTCCCCTTGCGTTAATAAAGCGCCCGCAGGCTGCCAGCCAGCCTGCTGCGCGTGCCAAATAAAACGGAAATAAAGAACAGCGCGCTGGCGGTCAGCACAATAGATGGCCCCGCGGGTAAACTTGCCGCCCAGGAGAGGCTTAGCCCCAGCCACGCGCAGAAAATACCGCTGATACCAGCCATCAGGAGTAATCCGGGTAAGGTGCGGACCCAACAGCGCGCCGCCACCGCCGGGAGCATCATCAGCCCGACGGCCATCAGCGTGCCGAGCACCTGAAAACCGGCCACCAGGTTCAGGACCAGCAGCGCCAGAAACAGACCGTGCAATAAGCCTGGTAGCCAGCGGGCATTCACCTCCAGCCAGGCGGTGTCAAACGCCTCCGTCACCAGCCCGCGGTAAAAAAGGGCCAGCATGATAAGGGTGAAGATGCACACGCCGGTCACAAACAGCGCGGCGTCGTTGTCCACCGCGAGGATTGAGCCAAACAGCAGATGCAGCAGATCGACATTCGAGCCGCGAAGAGATACCAGCGTGACGCCCAGCGCCAGTGACCCCAGGTAAAAACCGGCAAAGCTGGCATCCTCTTTCAGCGGCGTGCGGCGGCTGACCAGCCCGGCCACCAGCGCAACGGCAATCCCGGCGATAAACCCGCCGACGGTCATAGCCAACAGCGACATCCCGCTGAGCAAATACCCCACGGCGACGCCGGGCAAAATGGCGTGAGAAAGCGCATCGCCCATCAGGCTCATCCGGCGCAGCTGAAGAAACACGCCGAGCGCGGTGGTGCTGACGGAGAGCGCCAGGCAAACCACCAGCGCGCGGCGCATAAAGCCGAATTCGATAAACGGCTGGAAGAATGTGTGCCAGATCATGCCACCCTCACCCGTTCGGTTTTCCACTGGGGGGCGTCAGCATCCAGCCGCAGCGTCTGCGGGAAGTGGCGCGCCACGCGCTCGCTGTCGTGCAGTACCGCGAGCAGCGTTTGCCCCTGCATATACATCTCCAGCATCAGGTCCATCAGCACGTTGCAGGTCGCTTCATCAACGCCGGTGAAGGGCTCGTCGAGCATCACCAGCGGCGCCTGCTGTACTAACACGCGGGCAAAAAGCATGCGCTGAAACTGGCCGCCGGAGAGTTCATCAATGGTGGAGAGCGCCATCGACTCCAGCCCCACGCGCTCAAGCGCACCACTAATGCGCAGACGCGCTTCGCGACGAAAACCGGCGAAAAGCGAAATTCCGGGCCAGCAGCCCATGCTCACCACGTCCTGCACGGTCAGCGGAAACTGCGCTTCCAGCGCGTGACGCTGCGCCAACCATCCGATTACCGGTCGTCTACCCTGCCAGTGAAATCTGCCGCTGACGGGCGGAATAAATCCGGCGAGGGTTTTCAGCAGCGTGGATTTGCCGCAGCCGTTGGCGCCGATAATGGCGGTCATGCTGCCGCGCTCAATCACGCCCGAAAGCGGACGCGTGACGGGCTGGCGGTCGTAGCCCGCAACCAGTGCGTTCATCACGATCATGGCAGCGCCACCGCCCAGCGCACGGCCAGCCCGAGAAAAAGAATGAGCACCATCGCCAGCAGCAGCCGAACCGGGGATGAGAGAGAAAACAGGGACATGGATATTTCAACTCAAAAATAATGTTATAACATAACAATAATGAAAGGCGATGAAGATGTAAACGGCGGGAATGAAATGGGAGTGTGGCGAAATGTTTCTGCGGGAAAGAGGTGCGCGCGGGTGCCCTCTCCCACAGGGAGAGGGCGGAATAAGGCGAGTTACTGACTAAACGGCGACGCCGCCGGGACGCGAGCCTGCGATACCGCCAGCCCCAGTTGCCACACCGCCATCGCATAGTGGGTGCTATGGTTGTAGCGGGTGATGGTGTAGAAGTTCGGCATGCCGTACCAGTACTGGTAGCCGGTTCCCACGTCCAGACGCAGCAGGCTCACCTGGTCAACGTTGCCCAGCGGCTGGGTTGGCGTTAAGCCTGCCGCCGTCAGCTGCGCAACGCTGTATTTGGTTTTAAAGCCGTTTTCCAGACCAAACGCTTCACCGTTCGCCTGCACGGCAACCTGGCCGCCCGGCGTCCAGCCGTGTGCTTTAAAGTAGTTCGCCACGCTGCCGATGGCATCCACCGGATCCCACAGGTTAATGTGACCATCCCCGTTAAAGTCGACAGCATACTGCTTATAGGAGGACGGCATAAACTGGCCGTAGCCCATCGCGCCGGCAAATGACCCTTTCAGATCGAGCGGATCGTCCTGCTCGTTGCGCGCCATCAGCAGGAAGGTTTCCAGCTCGGAAGAGAAATACTCCGCGCGGCGCGGGTAGTTAAAGGAGAGTGTCGCCAGTGCGTCGAGGATGCGGGTTTTGCCCATCACGCGCCCCCAGCGGGTCTCTACGCCGATAATCCCGACGATGATTTCCGGCGGCACGCCGTACACCTGCCACGCGCGGTTGAGCGCATCTTCATACTGGTTCCAGAACGCCACGCCGTTTTGCACGTTGTCCGGGGTAATAAACTGTTTGCGGTAGCGCAGCCATGCGCCGTTCGGCCCGCTCGGCACCTGGGCGGACGGTGCCTGCCTGTCCATCAGGCGCAGAACGTAGTCCAGACGCTTCGCCTGAGACAAAATTTCATGCAGCTGCTGGCGGTCGAAACCGTGTTTGCTCACCATTTTATCGATGAACTGCTCGGCCGCCGGGTTATTCGCGAAGTCGCCTCCCATCTGCATCATATTGTGCTGCGGCTCCAGCAGGAATCCCCCGGAAGGCGCGCCCGCCGTTTGCTGAACGGCTTCGGTCTTAGGTTTGCTGCTACAGGCAGACAGCAGGATAAGCGCAGGCAACAGCGCTGCATAACGACGCTTGAACATGAGACATCCATTTAACGGGTTCGATAAGAACCCAGTATGGTAAAGCATCCGCAACACCTCAAGGAAGCGGTACGCGCCTCCACAACGCAAATCCGCGCTTTTTTCCACCGAAAATCATTCACCCCATCAATTAACTTTCAAAATAATACATTTTTCTTTCATTGTGAGATCTAACTAACACTTTAAAACCTTTCAAAGTGATTATTATTAGCCGCAGTTATACAAAAACAAAAAAGCCCCACAGGAGAGAAGAATGATAGAGACCATTACCCACGGCGCCGAGTGGTTCATCGGGCTGTTTCAGAAAGGCGGAGAAGTGTTCACCGGCATGGTGACCGGGATCCTGCCCCTGCTGATCAGCCTGCTGGTGATCATGAACGCGCTGATCAACTTTATCGGCCAGCAGCGCATCGAACGCTTTGCCCAGCGCTGCGCCGGTAACCCGCTGTCCCGCTACCTGATATTGCCATTCATCGGCACCTTTGTTTTCTGTAACCCGATGACCTTAAGCCTCGGCCGCTTTATGCCGGAAAAGTACAAGCCGAGCTACTACGCCGCCGCCTCCTACAGCTGCCACTCGATGAACGGCCTGTTCCCGCACATCAACCCCGGAGAGCTGTTTGTCTACCTCGGGATCGCCAGCGGCCTGACCACGCTTGGCCTGCCGCTCGGCCCGCTGGCGGTGAGCTACCTGCTGGTTGGCCTGGTGACCAACTTCTTCCGCGGCTGGGTGACTGACCTCACCACCGCTATTTTCGAGAAAAAAATGGGCATCCAGCTTGAACAGAAGGTCCATCTTTCAGGAGCGACAGCATGAACCGGATCCGCATTGAGAAAGGCACGGGCGGCTGGGGCGGCCCGCTGGAGTTCGACGCCACCGAAGGCAAAAAGATCGTCTACATCACCGCGGGCACGCGCCCGGCGATTGTCGACAAGCTGCGCGAGCTGACCGGCTGGGAAGCGGTTGACGGCTTTAAAGAGGGCGAGCCGCCGGAAGCGGACATCGGCGTGGCGGTGATTGACTGCGGCGGCACGCTGCGCTGCGGCATCTATCCGAAGCGCCGCATTCCGACGGTGAATATTCACTCCACCGGGAAATCCGGCCCGCTGGCGCAGTACATCCTCGAGGACATTTATGTCTCGGGCGTGAAGGAGGACAACATCACTCTGGTGAATGGCACTGCCGCGCCGCAAAAAGCAGCCCCGCGCGAGTACGACACCAGCAAGAAGATCACCGAGCAAAGCGACGGCCTGCTGGCGAAGGTCGGGATGGGGATGGGCTCCGCCGTGGCGGTGCTGTTCCAGTCCGGGCGCGACACTATCGATACGGTGCTGAAAACGATTCTGCCGTTTATGGCGTTCGTCTCGGCGCTGATCGGCATCATCATGGCGTCCGGTCTGGGCGACTGGATTGCCCACGGCCTCGCCCCGCTCGCCAGCCACCCGCTCGGGCTGGTGACGCTGGCGCTGATCTGCTCCTTCCCGCTGCTGTCGCCGTTCCTCGGCCCGGGCGCTGTGATTGCTCAGGTCATCGGCGTGCTGATTGGCGTGCAGATTGGACTGGGAAACATTCCCCCGCACCTCGCCCTGCCCGCCCTGTTTGCCATTAACGCCCAGGCGGCGTGCGACTTCATCCCCGTGGGGCTGTCGCTGGCCGAAGCGCGCCAGGACACCGTGCGCGTGGGCGTGCCGTCCGTGCTGGTGAGCCGCTTCCTGACGGGCGCGCCGACGGTGCTGATTGCCTGGTTTGTCTCCGGCTTTATCTATCAATAAGAGGTTCCTGCAATGAACGTCATTTACCAGACCACCATTACCCGCATCGGCCAGAGCGCAGCGGACGCGCTGAGCGACCAGATGCTGATCACCTTCCGCGAAGGCGCTCCGGCGGATATCGAAGAGTTTTGCTTTATCCACTGCCACGGCGAACTGAACGGCGAGCTGAAGGCCGGAAGCCAGCTGGAGCTGGGCGAGGCGCGCTATGCCGTCACCGCCGTCGGCGACGTGGCGGAGCAAAACCTGCGCGAGCTCGGCCACATCACCCTGCGCTTCGACGGCCAGCCGCAGGCGGAATACCCCGGTACGGTTCACGTGGATGGCCCGGTTCCGCAGTCTGTCACCCCAGGCTGCACGTTAAAATTTGTTGCGTAATTAAGGAGAGTCACATGAGTCAGGTTGCCGTTGTCATTGGTGGGGGACAAACCTTAGGCGAGTTCCTCTGCCGTGGGCTTGCCGCAGAAGGTTACCGCGTGGCGGTAGTGGACATTCAGAGTGAAAAAGCCGCCCGCGTGGCGGACACCATTAACACCGAGTTTGGTGAAGGGATGGCGTACGGGTTTGGCGCCGACGCCACCAGCGAGCAGAGCGTGATGGCGCTGGCCCGCGGCGTGGACGAGATTTTTGGGCGCACCGACCTGCTGGTCTACAGCGCGGGGATTGCGAAAGCGGCGTTTATCAGCGATTTCGAACTGGGGGATTTTGACCGTTCGCTGCAGGTGAATCTGGTGGGCTATTTCCTTTGCGCCCGCGAGTTTTCCCGCCTGATGATCCGCGACGGCATTCAGGGGCGCATCATTCAGATCAACTCAAAATCCGGGAAAGTGGGCAGCAAGCACAACTCCGGGTACAGCGCGGCGAAGTTTGGCGGCGTGGGGCTGACGCAGTCCCTGGCGTTGGATCTGGCCGAATACGGGATTACCGTGCACTCGCTGATGCTGGGCAACCTGCTGAAATCGCCGATGTTCCAGTCCCTGCTGCCGCAGTACGCCACCAAGCTCGGCATCAAGGCTGAGGAAGTGGAGCAGTACTACATCGATAAAGTGCCGCTGAAGCGCGGGTGTGACTATCAGGACGTGCTGAACATGCTGCTGTTTTACGCCAGTCCGAAAGCGTCGTACTGCACCGGGCAGTCGATTAACGTGACCGGTGGGCAGGTGATGTTCTGATCGAGCGGCCTGATGCCCTCACCCTAACCCTCTCCCACCGGGAGAGGGAACAAAACAAGGAGTCGATATGGTAACCGCACTCATCACCGTCGCCGCCCTCGCCTGGCTGTGCCAGATGGCGTTTGGCGGCTGGCAGATCCACCAGTTTAACCGCGCGTTTGATGCGCTGTGTCAGAAGGGCCGCGTCGGCGTCGGGCGTTCCGGCGGACGCTTTAAACCGCGCGTGGTCGTCGCCGTAGCGCTGGACGAGCACGACCGGGTGTGCGATTCCCTCCTCATGCGTGGCATGACGGTATTTGCCCGTCCGGCCAAAATCCAGGCAATCAACGGCCTCTTGTTACAGGAATTGCAGCCTGATGTGATCTTTCCCCATGATCCACTCTGTCAGAATGCACTATCATTAGCGCTCAATCTGAAACATGGATAATTTCGTTGTGAAAGTTATAGACTTGCGAAATTATCATTTCGCAACCTAAGGAACGAAGCGCCTATGAAACCACGTCAGCGGCAGGCGGCCATTCTCGAGCATCTGCAAAAGCAGGGAAAATGTTCGGTAGAGGATCTGGCCCACTACTTTGACACCACCGGCACGACAATACGCAAGGACCTGGTATTGCTCGAAAACTCTGGCGCCGTTATTCGCACCTACGGTGGCGTGGTGCTCAACAAGGACGAAGCGGACCCGCCAATCGATCACAAAACGCTGATCAATACCCACCAGAAAGCGCTGATTGCCGAAGCCGCCGTCAAATTTATCCAGGACGGCGATTCCATCATCCTCGACGCAGGCAGTACCGTCCTGCAGATGATCCCCCTGCTCAGCCGCTTTAACAACATCACGGTGATGACCAACAGCCTGCACATCGTCAACGCGCTGTCCGAGTTCGACAGCGAGCAGACCATCCTGATGCCCGGCGGCACCTTCCGCAAAAAATCGGCGTCCTTTCACGGCCAGCTGGCGGAGAACGCTTTCGACCACTTCAGCTTCGATAAACTGTTTATGGGCACCGACGGCATCGACCTGAACGCAGGCGTCACGACGTTTAACGAGGTGTTCAGCGTCAGCAAAGCCATGTGTAACGCCGCGCGGGAAGTGATTTTAATGGCCGACTCGTCGAAGTTTGGCCGCAAAAGCCCCAATATTGTCTGTAGCCTCGAAAGCGTTGATAAGCTGATTACCGACGCGGGTATCGATCCGGCGTTCAAAAAAGCGCTGGAAGAGAAAGGGATCGACGTGATCGTAACCGGAGAAAGAGATGAGTGATTTTCTGTTAGAAACGGGCCGCCAGACGCTGATGCTGGAGCTGCAGGAAGCCAGCCGCCTGCCGGAACGTCTGGGCGAGGATTTTGTCCGCGCCGCCAACACCATTATCCACTGCGAAGGCAAAGTGATTGTGGCGGGCATCGGTAAATCTGGCCATATCGGCAAGAAGATTGCCGCGACGCTCGCCAGCACCGGTACCCCGGCGTTCTTCGTGCATCCGGCAGAGGCGCTGCATGGCGATCTCGGGATGATCGAAAGCCGCGACGTGATGCTGTTTATCTCCTACTCCGGTTCGGCCAAAGAGCTGGATCTGATTATTCCGCGCCTGCAGGAAAAATCTGTCGCCCTGCTGGCGATGACCGGGAAACCCCGCTCGCCGCTGGCGCTGGCCGCCAAAGCGACGCTGGATATTTCCGTTGAGCGTGAAGCCTGCCCGATGCACCTCGCCCCGACCTCCAGCACCGTTAACACCCTGATGATGGGCGACGCGCTGGCGATGGCGGTAATGCAGGCGCGCGGATTCAATGAGGAAGATTTTGCCCGTTCGCATCCGGCAGGTGCGCTCGGCGCGCGACTGCTCAACAAGGTTCACCATCTGATGCGCACTGACGATGCCATTCCGCAGGTCAAACTCGATACCAGCGTGATGGACGCGATGCTGGAGCTGAGCCGCACCGGTCTGGGGCTGGTGGCGGTATGCGATGACGGCGGAAACGTGAAGGGCGTGTTCACCGACGGCGACCTGCGCCGCTGGCTGGTGGGCGGCGGCAGGCTGGAAACAAACGTGTCTGACGCCATGACCAAAGGCGGGCTGACGCTCAACGCCGACAGCCGCGCCATTGAAGCCAAAGAGGTGCTGATGAAGCGCAAAATCACTGCCGCACCGGTGGTGGACGAGCACGGCAGGCTGTGCGGCGCTATCAACCTGCAGGACTTCTACCAGGCCGGGATTATTTAACCCTTCAGCCCAAGACGCTTCGCCAGCCGGTGCAGGTTGGCGACGTCCATCTCCAGCGCCCGCGCGCACGCCGCCCAGCTGCGGTTATTCTGCTCCAGCGCGCGGGTAATCATCTGACGCTGAAACTCTTCCGTCGCTTCGCGCAGGTTTTCGATTGCGATCTCAGGCACAGCAGGCTTCACGGTCGGAGCATTTTCCTCATGCAGCGCAAAATGGCGCGCATGAATCACCACTTCATCCCCCGAGCGCGTCGCCCTCGCCAGCACCACCGCGCGGTGAATCGCATGCTCCAGCTCGCGCACGTTGCCCGGCCAGCCGTAGCTGAGCAGATGCGCTCTCGCCCCTGGGCTAAGCACCACGCGGGACAGCCCCATTTTGAGACGGCACTGTTCGCAGAAATAACCCGCCAGCAGCACCACGTCGTCTCCGCGCTCGCGCAGCGGCGGCACGGACAGCGGGAACACGCTCAGGCGATGGAACAGGTCGGCGCGGAACTGCCCGGCCAGCACCGCTTCGCGCAGATCCCGGTTGGTCGCAGCAAGGACCCGCACATCCACCCGCAGGCTGCGGTCATCCCCCACGCGCTGGATGTCGCCGTACTGCAATACGCGCAGCAGCTTGGCCTGAAGTGAAAGGGAAAGCTCGCCAATCTCATCAAGAAACAGCGTGCCGTTATCGGCCATTTCAAACTTGCCGCTGCGGTTGCTGATGGCCCCGGTAAACGCCCCTTTGACGTGACCGAAAAGTTCGCTCTCCGCCACGCTTTCCGGCAGCGCGGCGCAGTTGAGGTACACCAGCGGGTTGACCGCGCGCGGCGAAGCTTCATGGATGGACTTCGCCACCAGCTCCTTACCGGTACCGGTCTCTCCGAAGATCAGCACGTTCAGATCGGACGCGGCAACAATCTCAATCTCTTTTTTGAGCTGCGCCATGCCGGGCGAAAGGCCGATCATCTCCGTATGCGCCACCTGCTCAAACGCCGCCGGGCTGCCGGGAAGAATATTCTGGCTCTCCAGCTGCTCTATCAGCAGCGCATTATTCAGCGCCCCGGCGGCCAGCGCGGCAATCAGCCGTAGCTCTTCGTCGCTGAAGGTGTCGAACTGATCCGGCGACATCCCGTCGAGGGTTAATGCGCCAATCAGATTCTGCCCGGCGAAAAGCGGCAGACCAATACAGGCGTGCACCTTCAGGCTCTCCTGCCCCGGAATCAGGCCGTCGTACGGATCGGGCAGATCGCTATCTGCCGGGAAACGCACCACGTCGCCCGCGCGGGCGATGGTTTCCAGACGCGGGTGGCCCTCCAGCGTAAAGCGCCGCCCGAGTACGTCCTTCGCCAGGCCGTCGATAGCCAGCGGAATAAACTGCCGCCCTTCGTAACGCAGCAGCGCCGACGCATCGCAATCCAGCACGTGGCGCAGCGTGGAGATCAGGCGCTGAAAGCGGTCCTGATGGCCGATACCGGTTTGCAGCTCAATGGCGATCTTCGCCAGGACGTCTACGGAAAAGCTCATGTCTGCCTCACTGTCATTTTGACAATGCATAATGTCATATTGACTCTTTTTAGGATAGTCATAATGACTACTCATTATGGGGCATTAAATCACAACTTATTGAATATAAATAACTTAAAAAGTTGGCACGCAACTTGATATGAGCAAACCATCTTATTTGAAAACGCTGTATTAAGTTGAGGTTGCTATGTCTATTCTGGTTAAAAATAACATTCATTGGGTGGGTCAACGTGACTGGGAAGTGCGCGATTTCCACGGGACGGAATACAAAACGCTGCGCGGCAGCAGCTACAACAGCTATCTCATCCGCGAAGGTAAAAACGTCCTGATCGATACCGTCGATCACAAATTCAGCCGTGAGTTCGTGCAGAACCTGCGCGGTGAAATCGACCTGAATGACATCGACTACATCATCATCAACCATGCGGAAGAGGACCACGCCGGGGCGCTGACCGAGCTGATGTCCCACATTCCGGATACCCCAATCTACTGCACCACCAACGCCATTGATTCAATTAACGGCCACCACCACCATCCGGAGTGGAACTTCCACACCGTAAAAACCGGCGACACGCTGGATATCGGCAACGGCAAGCAGCTGATCTTCGTCGAAACCCCGATGCTGCACTGGCCGGACAGCATGATGACCTACATGACCGGCGACGCGGTGCTGTTCAGCAACGACGCCTTCGGCCAGCACTACTGCGACGAACGCCTGTTCAATGACGAAGTGGATCAGACCGAGCTGTTCGAACAGTGTCAGCGCTACTACGCCAATATCCTGACCCCGTTCAGCCGTCTGGTGACGCCTAAAATTACCGAGATCCTCGGCTTCAACCTGCCGGTGGAGATGATTGCCACCTCCCACGGCGTGGTGTGGCGTGAAAACCCCACCCAGATCGTCGAGCTGTACCTGAAGTGGGCCGCGGATTACCAGGAAGATCGCATCACCATCTTCTACGACACCATGTCCAACAACACCCGCATGATGGCGGACGCGATTGCCCAGGGTATCAATGAAGTTGACCCGAACGTGGCGGTGAAAATCTTCAACGTGGCGCGCAGCGATAAGAACGAGGTATTGACCAACGTCTTCCGCTCCAAAGGCGTGCTGGTGGGTACCTCCACCATGAATAACGTGATGATGCCGAAGATTGCCGGCCTGGTGGAAGAGATGACCGGCCTGCGCTTTCGTAACAAACGCGCCAGCGCCTTTGGCTCTCACGGCTGGAGCGGCGGCGCGGTAGACCGTCTTTCCACCCGTTTACAGGATGCGGGTTTTGAGATGTCCATTAGCCTGAAGGCGAAATGGCGTCCGAATATCGACGCGCTGGAAATCTGCCGCCAGCATGGCCGCGACATCGCCCGTCAGTGGGCGCTCGCCCCGCTTCCTGAAGTCACCGCAAAACCTGCGGAACAGCCACAAACCTGTTCTACGGCAGCCAGCGCCGATCTCGGTCCGCGCATGCAGTGCAGCGTCTGCCAGTGGATCTACGATCCTGAGCTGGGCGAACCGCTGCAGGATGTTGCCCCGGGCACGCCGTGGAGCGAGGTGCCGGACAACTTCCTCTGCCCGGAATGCTCCCTCGGTAAAGACGTGTTTGATGAACTGGCAACGGAGGCAAAATGAGCAACGGCATCGTTATCATCGGCTCGGGCTTTGCTGCCCGCCAGCTGGTGAAAAATATCCGCAAACAGGATGCAAACGTGCCGTTGACGCTGATCGCCGCCGACAGCATGGACGAGTACAACAAGCCTGATTTAAGCCACGTCATTAGCCAGAATCAGCGCGCCGATGACCTCACCCGCCAGACGGCGGGGGAGTTTGCGGAGCAGTTCAACCTGCGTCTGTTTCCGTACACCTGGGTCACCGATATCGATGCCGACGCCCACGTGGTAAAAGCGAAAGAGAAAACCTGGCAGTACGACAGGCTGGTGCTGGCGACCGGGGCATCTGCGTTTGTGCCGCCGGTTGAAGGCCGCGAGCTGATGATTACCCTCAACAGCCAGCAGGAGTATCAGGGCAGCGAAACCCTGTTACGCGATGCGCAACGGGTGATGATTGTCGGCGGCGGGCTGATCGGCACCGAGCTGGCGATGGACTTCTGTCGGGCGGGTAAATCCGTCACCCTGGTTGACCACGCGGCCTGCATTCTGTCGGCGCTGATGCCCGCGGAAGTGAGCAGCCGCTTACAGCATCGTCTGACCGATATGGGCGTGCATCTGATGTTGAAATCGCAGCTACAAAGCCTGAGCAAAACCGAAGGCGGTATCCGTGCCACGCTCGACCGCAGCCGCAGCGTAGAAGTGGATGCGGTGGTTGCCGCGACGGGCCTGCGCCCGGAAACTGCGCTGGCGCATCGCGCAGGGGCTGAAATAAACCGCGGCGTGAAGGTAAATAGCTACCTGCAAACCACGCGGCCGGATATTTATGCCCTGGGCGACTGCGCGGAAATTAACGGCCAGGTGCTGCCCTTCCTGCAGCCGATTCAGTTAAGCGCCATGTATCTGGCAAAAAACCTGCTCGGCGGCAGCGCGCCGCTGAAATTACCCGCCATGCTGGTAAAGGTCAAAACGCCGGAATTGCCGCTGCATCTTGCAGGTGAAACGCAGCGTCAGGATCTGGACTGGCAGATTGCCCTTTCGCCGCAGGGCATGGTGGCGCGCGGCACCGATGCTGACGGTCAGATACGCGCCTTTGTCGTCAGCGAAGACCGGATGAAGGAGGCCTTCGCCCTGCTGAAATCGCTACCAGCTTAACCCTCGTATTGCCGGGTAGCGCTCCGCTTACCCGGCCTACATGCAGACCCGTGCAAGCGTAGCGCCGCCGGGTAAAACAGGGTGGGGAGTTCAGGAGCGCACCACCAGCGCGTCGTAGCCGCGCCAGCGATAGTTGGCCATGGAGATGAGCCAGCAGGCAACGAACAGCCCGACAACCACAAACCCGGCGTTGCCCAGGTTGTCATTTACCGCGCCGATCAGATCCCAGATGCCGCCGCTGAGGGCAAATTTATCCATCAGCAGGCCCAGCGCTTCCAGCCCGCCGATAAACAGCGCAACCACCACGGAGGTGCCGGTGATGGTCATGTTGTAGTAGAGCTTGCGCTGCGGTTTATCAAACGCCCAGCCGTAGGCACCGACCATCAGCAGGTTATCGAGCGTATCCACCAGCGCCATGCCGCTGGCGAAGAGCGCCGGGAAGATCATGATTGACCACACGGACATCCCGCTGGAGGCGCTGGCGGCGGAGATCCCCAGCACGCCAATTTCGGTGGCCGTGTCGAAGCCGAGGCCAAACAGGAAACCCACCAGATACATCTGCCAGCTTTTATTGACGAGGCGGAAGGTTTTACCGAACAGCCAGTTCATAACGCCCCCCTGGGTAGGCAGCGTGACGTCCCCCTGCACCGTCTGGCCCTTTTTCAGCGCCTGGAAACTGCGCCAGACGCCGCGCAGGATCACCATATTCACCAGCGCCATCGCCAGCAGGAAAGTGGCGGATACCGCAGTGCCAATCAGGCTGCCGGTTTCGTGGAACCATTCCATGTTTTTCTGAAACGCCGTGGCGGTGGCGGCGATGGCAATGGAGGCCAGCACCACGATGGTGGAGTGCCCCAGCGAGAACCACGCCCCCACCCCGCACGGGCGTTTGCCCTGCTGCATCATCTTACGCGTCACGGTATCAATGGCCGCGATGTGGTCGGCATCCACCGCATGGCGCAGCCCGTAGCACCACGCCAGCAGGCTGGCGGCCATCAGCGCCGTGCTGCCGCTAAAAGAGTGCCATGCCCATCCCCAGGCCAGCAGGTTTGCCATTACCAGAGCCAGCAGCAGAAGCGCGGCGCGAGGTTCGTTGCGTAACAGTCGTAACATTTTAAATCCTTTTTGAACATGACCGGGCAGCGGCAACCACCGCCTGCCCGAAGGAGATCGCTCCGTCACCTGCGGGCAGGCGCGAAGGAAAAAGAAGCGTAAAGTCAGAGAGATGATGACGCAGGCGTGCGCGCAGCAGGCGGTTGTGCAACACGCCGCCGCTGAAGCAGATTGTCGAAATCGATAAGCGTCGGGCATTGCGCGCGGCGAGCTGAGCCAGCCCTTTTGCCAGCGCGTCGTGAAACGCCCACGCGCGCTCGCAGGGCTCCGCCTGCCAGTTCAGCCACTGCTGCCAGAACAGCGCAAGGTTATTCGCGTCCAGAATCACCGGATGGTCAACGCCCGCGCACTGCGATGCCAGCGCCTCCAGCCTGCACGCTGCCTCGCCTTCATAGCGCTGCGCGTCGATGCCCAGCGCGCAGGCGACCGCGTCAAACAAACGACCGCAGGACGACGCCTGCGGCGCGTTGATACCACGCTGGATCGCCGTTGCCAGCAGCGGCCAGCTGTGGCGCTGAACCGCTCGCGTTTCCGGGTAGCGTTGCCAGTCCGGGACAAACGCCAGGCAGTGGGCGAGCAGATTACGCCACGGCTGCTTTGCCGCCAGATCGCCGCCCGGCAGCGCCACGGCAGGCAGGCCGCCGAGCCGTTCGCAGTCGAGATAGTTCACCCGCAGGCACTCTCCGCCCCACAGCGCGCCGTTCTCGCCCATGCCGATCCCGTCCAGCGTCAGAGCGATAGCGTCTCCGCCGTCGAGCGGCCAGCCGTTCTCCGCCAGGCACGCCGCCGCGTGAGCGTGATGATGCAGCACGGTTTCGACGGGCAGCGCCTGCTCCTGCGCCCACCGGCGCGCGCGATACCCCGGATGGGCATCGCACACCAGCTTATCAGGCTGGAAAGCGTAGATGCCCTGCATCGTCGAGAGCGCGCTGCGCCACTGCGCCTCTACGCCCTCGTCGCTCAGATCGCCAAAGTGCTGGCTCAGCACCGCCTGGTTGCCGCGCACCAGGCAGAAGGTGTTTTTCATCTCTGCACCGGTGCACAGCATGGCGGGGATATTCTCAAAACCCGCGGGCAACGTGACGGCATCGGGCACAAAACCCCGGGCGCGACGCAGGATAGCGCCATCCCGATCCATCACCGAATCATCCATGCGCTGCAGGATGTCGCGGTTGTGCAGCAGGAAGCCGTCCGCGATGCCGCTGAGATCCTCCAGCGCCTGCGCGTTGGTGACGGCAGGCGGCCTGCCACTGAGGTTGCCGGAGGTCATCACCAGCGGGCGCCGGCAGTCCATCAGCAAAAGATGCTGGAGCGGGTTCGCGGGCAGCATCACGCCTACGCAGTCGAGCCCTGGGGCAATTTCCTCGGGAAACGCGGGAAGCGAAGCTTTCGGCGTCAGCACGATCGGTGCCGCGGGCGAGCGTAACAGCGTCTGTATCGTCTCCGGCAGATCGTCCGCATCCGGTAGCATCACCGCCAGCGGCTTCGTCGGGCGCTGCTTGCGTGCCCGTAGCGTCGCCACTGCCTGCGGGTTAAGCGCGTCGCAGACCAGATGAAATCCCCCCAGCCCTTTAACCGCCACGATCCCGCCGTTTTTCAGCCTCTTCACCGCCGCGTTTAAGGCCGATTCGCGAGTGGCAATAGTGTCTCCGGCTCGCCATTCCAGCTGCGGCCCGCAGTCCGGGCAGGCCACCGGCTGGGCGTGGAAGCGGCGGTCGGCCGGGTTGCGGTACTCGGTTTCGCACGGCGGGCAGAGCGGGAATGCGGCCATCGACGTGGCCGGACGGTCGTACGGCATGGCGCGGATAATGGTAAACCGCGGCCCGCAGTGGGTGCAGTTGATAAACGGGTAACGATAGCGGCGCTCGCGGGGATCGCGTATTTCAGCCAGACACGCCGGGCAGGTGGCGGCATCCGGTACGATTTGCGTATCCATCGCCCCGCGATCGCTGTGGCGGATGGTAAAGTCCTCAGGCATGTCCGCCCAGGTGAACGGCTGCGTTTCAACGCGATCGATGCGCGCCAGCGGTGGGCAGTCCTGATGCAGCCTCGCGGTAAAGTCCCCCCCATTACCCGCGAGACGCACCAGGACACCCTCTCCGTCGTTGCAGACATCGCCCACAAGCTTCAGCCGGTGCGCCAGCTGCCAGACGAAGGGCCGAAACCCCACGCCCTGCACTTTGCCGCGCACCCGAAGCAGTACGCCGTTAACGCTCATCGCAGCTTAAAACAGCAGCGATGACGAGGTGTCGAACGCCGCGCGACGGCGTTTTTCTGCGCTCATCTGCTCAAGCTTGTCACGATCCACGCAGACCAGCGCGTGCGTCGGGCAGGCCTCCATACAGGCCGGGCCGGCTTCGCGGTGATAGCAAAGATCGCATTTATTGGCTTCGGCTTTCTCTGCCCGCACGCTCAGCCCCATGCCGCTGTTGCGCACCACCGGGCGGACAACCACCTCCATCGCGCCATACGGACACGCCACCACGCAGGTTTTGCAGCCGATGCAGCGCTCCTGCATCACGTGCACAAAGCCCTTCTCGCGCTTAATCGCCCCGTTCGGGCAGACGTTCGCGCACGGCGCATCTTCGCACTGGCGACAGATGGCGGCGGTGGAAATATTCACACCTTTAATGACGTGAATGCGCGGCAGGAAGGTATCGGGAGTGAGAGAGGCGCAATCCTGCTCCGCCTGGTGGGAAACCACGCACGCCACTTCACAGGTACGGCAACCAATGCACTTGCTGGCATCGGCCATAATAAAACGGTTCATCTGCTTCTCCGGCATAACTGTTATGCGCGAAGCTATTCATAAACCGTGCCAATATTTAACGTACTGATTTTTAAGAATAATAAAAACGCAGCGTTTCTGTCATCGTCATTAGTGACGATGACAGATGTCGACGTCAGCGGTGCGGGCCATCGGTAACGGAGTCGCGCAGGACAAGCTCGCCAGAAAAGGTTTGCTGATATTTGAACTCTCCGCCGTCGAGCATGAAAATCAGGCGACTGACGATCTCCTGGATCATCGCCGTCACCGGAATACGCACGCTGGAGAGCGACGGCACGATGTAGGGCGCAATCGCCACGTCGTCAAAGCCGATGACGGACACCGCGTCCGGCGTGGCGACCCCGCTGTCGTGCAGCTGCTTGATGGCGCCGATCGCCATATCGTCGTTGCTCGCCACCAGCGCGGTAAACGGTTCGCCGCGGGAGAGGAGTTGAGTGACCGCCGCCGCGCCGCTGGCCGGGTTCCACTTCCCTTCGGCGATAAGCGCGTCACGCGCTGCAATACCGTGCTGCGCCAGCGCATCCCTGTAACCGGAAAGACGCTCAACCCCGGTGGGGGAATCCAGCGAACCGGTGATAAAGGCAATCTCCCGGTGCCCTTTCGCAATCAGCTGCGACACCGCGTCCTGACACGAGGCTTTATGATCGGACCAGACGCTGTGGCTGCTGTTTTTCCGCAGGCGGCGGTTAAGCACCATAATCGGCTGCTCGCATTTCTCGACGAGCTCGTCCAGCTCTTCCACGCTCAGAAAACGCGGGTAGATAATTACCGCATCGCAGCGCATATCCAGTAAATACTGGATCGCCTCGCGCTCTTCTTCGGCGCTGTGCTTGCCGTCGGCGAGGATCAGCTGCCGCCCTTTTTCTTCCGTCATCCGCGCGGCGTTAAACAGCAGCTCGCTAAAGTAGACGCCGTGATACAGGGTGTTGGTCACTACCAGCCCAAGCGTCTGGGTGCGTTTGGTCGCCAGGTTTCGCGCCAGCAAGTTCGGGCGATAGCCGCTCTCTTCAATGGCCTGAAAAACCCGGTCTTTGGTCTCCTGGCTAACGTAGCCGTTGCCCGACAACACCCGGGAGACCGTCGCTTTCGATACGCCTGCCCGCTTCGCCACTTCCAGCATCGTGGTCATATTGTTCTTCCATCCGAAACTCATGCGGGCAGTGTACTGCACCGCGAAAAAATTGTCGCAGCGACGACGTCACGCTTTCTACACCCCACTGCGATCTTCATCACGAAAAGAAAAAATGTCCAAAAAGCGGTCTTGTTTCGACAAAAGAAACTCATGATGATTATGTGGAACCGGTTTCCTACATTTCACACAACGATAACAGGAACAGATCCGATGGCCAAAAACTACGCTGCGCTGGCAAACGACGTTATCAGCGCGCTGGGCGGCAAAGAGAACATCGTCGCCGTCACCCACTGCATGACGCGCCTGCGTTTCGTTCTGAAAGACGAAAATCTTACCGACGTTGCGCGCCTGAAAAGCATCAGCGGCGTGCTTGGCGTGGTGCGTAACGACAACCAGTGCCAGGTGATTATTGGCAACACGGTTTCACAGGCGTACCGCGAAGTAGTGAGCCTGCTGCCCGTTGACCTGCAGCCCGTGGTACCGGAAGGCCCGCAGAAGCTGACGTTACGCCGCATTGGCGCCGGGATCCTCGACGCGCTGATCGGCACCATGTCGCCGCTGATCCCGGCGATCATCGGCGGTTCGATGGTCAAGCTGCTGGCGATGATCCTCGAAATGACTGGCGTGCTGGAAAAAGGCGCGCCGACGCTCACCATTTTGACGGTCATTGGCGACGGGGCGTTCTTCTTCCTGCCGCTGATGGTGGCGGCCTCGGCGGCGGTGAAGTTTAAAACCAACATGTCGCTGGCGATTGCCATCGCGGGCGTGCTGGTGCACCCGAGCTTTATCGAGCTGATGGCGAAAGCCGCGCAGGGCGAGCACGTTGAGTTCGCCTTTATTCCGGTGACGGCGGTGAAATACACCTATACGGTGATCCCGGCGCTGGTGATGACCTGGTGCCTGTCGTATATCGAACGCTGGGTGGATCGCATCACCCCGGCGGTGACCAAAAACTTCCTCAAGCCGATGCTGATCGTGCTGATTGCCGCCCCGCTCGCCATCGTGCTGATTGGCCCGCTGGGGATCTGGATCGGTAGCGCCATCTCCGCGCTGGTTTACACCATTCACGGCTACCTGGGCTGGCTCTCCGTCGCCATCATGGGCGCACTGTGGCCGCTGCTGGTGATGACCGGGATGCACCGCGTGTTTACGCCGACAATCATTCAGACCATTGCCGAAACGGGCAAAGAAGGAATGGTGATGCCGTCAGAAATCGGTGCCAACCTGTCGCTCGGCGGCTCGTCGCTGGCGGTGGCATGGAAAACGAAAAACCCGGAACTGCGCCAGACGGCGCTGGCCGCGGCGGCCTCCGCCATCATGGCGGGGATCTCTGAACCGGCCCTGTACGGCGTAGCGGTACGCCTGAAGCGTCCGCTGATTGCGAGCCTGATCAGCGGCTTTATCTGCGGCGCGGTGGCGGGTATGGCAGGCCTTGCCAGCCACTCGATGGCGGCGCCGGGGCTGTTTACCAGCGTGCAGTTCTTCGACCCGGCCAACCCGATGACCATCGTCTGGGTGTTTGGCGTAATGGGGCTGGCCGTGGTGCTGTCATTTGTTCTGACCCTGCTGTTAGGGTTTGAGGATATCCCGGTCGAAGACGAGGCTGAAAAAGCGCGCGCCCTGCAGACCGCACCGGTACAGAACAACGCAGCAAAAGCATAAATTGAAAGCGAGGTAAGAATGTCTGTTTTTCCACAAGGATTTTTATGGGGCGGCGCGCTTGCCGCCAACCAGAGTGAAGGTGCTTACCGTGAAGGCGGCAAAGGACTGACGACGGTCGATATGATCCCCCACGGCGCGAACCGCCTGGCGGTGAAGCTGGGTAAGGAAAAGCGTTTTTCGCTGCGTGACGATGAGTTTTACCCGAGCCATGAAGCGATTGATTTTTACCATCGCTATAAAGAGGACATCGCCCTGATGGCGGAGATGGGCTTTACGGTGTTCCGCACCTCGATCGCCTGGAGCCGCCTCTATCCGAACGGCGACGAGCCGCTGCCGAATAAAGAGGGCATCGCCTTCTACCGCGCGGTGTTCGAGGAGTGCAAAAAGTACAACATTGAGCCGCTGGTAACGCTTTGCCACTTCGACGTGCCGATGCACCTGGTGACGGAGTACGGCTCCTGGCGCAACCGTAAGATGGTCGATTTCTTCGCCCGCTACGCCCGCACCTGCTTCGAGGAATTTAACGGGCTGGTGAAATACTGGCTGACCTTCAACGAAATCAACATCATGCTGCACAGCCCGTTCTCCGGCGCGGGGCTGGTGTTTGAGGAAGGTGAAAACGAGGATCAGGTGAAATACCAGGCCGCGCACCACGAGCTGGTGGCGAGCGCGCTGGCGACCAAAATCGCTCACGAGGTGAACCCGGAAAACCAGGTCGGCTGCATGCTGGCGGGCGGTAACTTCTACCCGTACTCCTGCAAGCCGGAAGACGTGTGGATGGCGCTGGAGAAAGACCGCGAGAACCTGTTCTTTATCGACGTGCAGGCGCGCGGCAGCTATCCGGCCTACTCTGCCCGCGTGTTCCGCGAAAAAGGCGTTGTGATTGTGAAAGATCCCGGCGACGACGAACTGCTGAAAAACACCGTCGATTTTGTCTCGTTCAGCTATTACGCCTCGCGCTGCGCGTCGGCGGACATGAACGCGGGCAACACCAGCGCGGCAAACATCGTGAAGTCCCTGCGTAACCCGCATATTCAGGTAAGCGAGTGGGGCTGGGGCATCGATCCGCTCGGCCTGCGTATCACCATGAACATGATGTACGACCGCTACCAGAAGCCGCTGTTCCTGGTGGAAAACGGCCTCGGCGCGAAGGACGTCATTGATGAAAACGGCGAGATCAACGACGACTACCGCATCAGCTATCTGCGCGAGCATATCCGCGCGATGGGCGATGCGATTGAGGACGGCGTGCCGCTGATGGGCTACACCACCTGGGGCTGCATCGACCTGGTGTCGGCCTCAACGGGCGAGATGAGCAAGCGCTACGGGTTTGTGTACGTTGACCGCGACGACGCCGGCAACGGCACGCTGGACCGCAAGCGCAAGAAGTCGTTCTGGTGGTATAAGAAGGTGATTGCGAGTAACGGGGCGGATCTGGCGTAGCCAGTTGCCCGGTGGCGCTAAGCTTACCGGGCCTACGGTTTTGTAGGCCGGGTAAGGCGTAGCCGCCACCCGGCGCTGCTCAGAGCGGAGAAAACCCTCCATCCCCAACCCACCCCGCCAGCCGCGAATACACCTCTTCCACCGCCGCCTTCACCGGCGGCGTCATCGGGTAATAAAAGCCGACAATGTCCGGCTGGATCCCCAAAAACAGCACCTCGCCCACGTCGTCTTTAATCTGATCGACCAGGTAGTTCAGCGGCATATTGTGGGTGGTCATCATAAACATCTCGGCGATGTCGTCCGGATCAATCAGGCGGATTTCGCCCGGGTTCAGCCCCATATCGGTGGCATCGACGATTAGCAGCCTTTCCGGGTGCAGCTCGCGAATGGCGACCACATCGTTTTCCGGCGCGCTACCGCCGTCGATTACCACCCAATCGCCCTGCGGTTTTGCGGCACACATCTCCGCCAGCAGCGGGCCCGCGCCGTCGTCGCCCATCATGCTGTTGCCGACACACAGTAAAACGTCAGTCACGTAATCTCCTCACCATCAGGTAGATGGCGCTCTCCTGATGAATATCGTGCAGCATGCCGAGCAGCGTTTTGCTCCACGCCTGCTGCGCCGGGGTTTGCCTGCCGAGCGCCGCGTCAAAGGCGTTGGCGAGCATTGTGATATGGTTGGCGTCGATGACGATCTCGCCATACTTCGGCACGCCCTCCATCTTGCGCCGCGCGGTGCTGCCCTCCTCCAGCGTGGCGATCCACGCCAGGTATTCCGTCCACGGGCAGGTTAGCGCCGCCTCCAGACAGTCGATCACCCCGAGGTGGTGCCCAATCGCCAGGCTGTAATAGACCACCTGCTGCGCCGCATCCGGCGTGGCATCGTTCTCATCAATAAACTTACGGCTCAGCTGGCTGAACACCACCGTTTCACTCATCGGATACGCGCCTCATCCACAATGCTGTTCAGGTTCGCCACGATCTCATTGAGACGCGGATCGTTTTCCGCCTCCAGCCAGCGCGCCACCTGATGGTCGCCCTGGCTCAGCAGGCGCAGGTAATCGTCGGCAATCTGACGCCCGTAGCGATAGCCCGCCAGCCTGCGCGCCGTGCGGTCCACCTTCACGCGCAGCGGCTGCACCATGTCCGGATGCAGAATGGCCGCGGGCTGGTTGTCGATCTCGCCAGGGGCGCGGGCATGGATCTTCTGCTCCAGCAGGCCGAGCGCCATCGCAAAGCCGTACAGCGTGGCGGCAGGCGTCGGCGGGCAGCCCGGAATATAGACATCCACCGGCACGATTTTGTCGGTGCCGCCCCAGACGCAGTAAAGATCGTGGAAGATGCCGCCGCTGTTGCCGCAGGCGCCGTAGGAGATGCAGATTTTCGGATCCGGCGCGGACTGCCAGGCGCGCAGCGCGGGCGATCGCATGGCGCGGGTCACCGCCCCGGTAAACAGCAGAATGTCCGCATGACGCGGGGACGGTACCACTTTGATGCCGAAGCGCTCGGCGTCAAATAGCGGCGACAGGGTGGCGAAGATCTCGATCTCACAGCCGTTGCAGCCGCCGCAGTCCACGCGGTAGACGTAGGCCGAGCGTTTGATTTTTTTCAGTAGCGACGCTTTCATGCTGGCGATGGACTCCTCCACCGTCAGCGGCACCGGAATGCCGTTATCGTCGCGCGGGCCGAGTAAGTTTTCCATCAGCTGGCCTCTCTCATATGGCGGGTAATATCAATGCGGTCGGACGGCAGCAGGCACTTCTGACGTTTGCACTCCGGGCAGGTTTCGAAGCTTTCGCGGTGATGCTCCGCGCGGGCGTCGCCGTTGTGCTGCAGCAGCGCGATGGCGTAGTCGATCTCTTTTTGCACGGCGAACGGACGCGTGCAGACGCGGCAATTGCACAGCGCGAAGCGCGACTGCTGGAGAAAATCCTCTTTTTTCCACACCGCCAGTTCGTACTCCTGAGAAAGTCGAATGGCGACCGTCGGGCAGACCTCCTCGCAGCGGCCGCAGAAGATGCAGCGCCCGAGGTTAAACTGCCAGGCCAGCTCGCCGGTTTTGAGGTCCGTTTCCACCGTTAAGGCGTTCGACGGGCAGGCGTTGACGCAGGCCGCGCAGCCGATGCACTGCTGCGGGTTGTGCTCCGGCTTGCCGCGAAAGTTTTTATCCACCGGGATCGGCTCCAGCGGATAGCTGCTGGTCTGCGCGCCGGTTTTGATTACTTTTTTGATAAAGGTAAACATGGCGTGTCCTTATTTCAGCGGCGAGTTCTTGCGCTCGATGCCGTAGCGCTCAAGCTCTTTGTACGGCACTACCTGGCTTTTCTTCTTGCGCACGTCCACCACCGTCATGCGGTCGGTGCAGGAGTAGCACGGATCGAGGCTGCCGATGATCAGCGGCGCGTCAGAGACCGTGTTACCGCGCAGCATATAGCGCAGGGTAGGCCAGTTGGCGTAGGTCGCCGCGCGACAGCGCCAGCGGTAGAGCTTCTGATTGTCGCCGGTCATGCTCCAGTGGATATCATCCCCTCGCGGCGCTTCGGCAAAGCCGAGGGCAAAGCGGTTTGGAATGTAGGTGAAGCCCTCCACCATCAGCGGACCGCCCGGCAGGTTGTCCAGGCCGAAGTCAATCATGTTCAGGGCGGTGTAGACCTCGTTGATACGAACCTTGAGGCGAGAAATAACATCGCAGCCCTGTTCGCTGTGCACGGTCATCGGCAGCAGGCCGTAGCCGACGAACGGGTGATCGGCGCGGGTGTCGCGGGCGTGGCCGCTGGCGCGCACCATCGGGCCGACATTGCTGAAGTCGCGGGCAATTTCCGGATCGAGGCGACCAATCCCGACGGTGCGCTGCTCGATGTTTGGCGTGCTGAGCAGCATGTCCACCAGCTCCTGCACGTCCCGGCGCATCTGCTGCGCCAGCTGGCGGGTCTTGATCATATCGTCTTTCAGCAGGTCGCGGCGGATCCCGCCGATCAGATTCAGGCCGTAGGTTTTACGCGCCCCGGTGAGAATTTCCGCCATCTTCATCGACGCTTCGCGCACGCGGAAGAACTGCATAAACCCGGAGTCAAAGCCGACGAAGTGGCAGGCCAGGCCGAGGTTCAGCAGGTGCGAGTGCAGGCGCTCCACCTCCAGCAGAATGGCGCGGATCATCTGCGCGCGCTCCGGCACCACGATCCCCATGCCGTTCTCCACCGAGGTGGTGTAGGCGGTACTGTGGGCGAAGCCGCAGATGCCGCACACGCGGTCTGAGAGGAACGTGACCTCGTTGTAGCCCATGCGGGTTTCCGCCAGCTTCTCCATGCCGCGGTGGACGTAGAACAGGCGGTAGTCGGCGTCGATGATATTTTCGCCGTCGACGAACAGGCGGAAGTGGCCCGGTTCGTCGGAGGTGACGTGCAGCGGGCCGATCGGCACCACGTTGTTCTTCTTGCTGCCCAGCTCGTTGATGAACTCGTAGGTTTCGCTGTCGGTGGTCGGGGCCGGACGCTGGCGGTAATCCATGCTGTCCTTGCGCAGCGGATAGAGTTCATCCGGCCAGTCGTCCGGCAGCACCAGACGACGCTCGTCCGGCAGGCCGACCGGCACCAGGCCGTACATGTCGCGCACCTCGCGCTCACCCCAGACGGCGGCAGGAACGCGCGGCGTCACGGACGGGTATTCCGGCTTATTCGGGTCGACTTCGACGCGCACGGTGAGCCAGCACTTCTCGCCCTGCTCCATCGACATCACGTAGTACACCGCGTAGTTGCCGCACAGCTGGCGCTCGTCGTTGCCGAACAGCACCGACAGCCAGCCGCCCTGCTGGTAATAGAGAAACTCCACCACTTCCGGCAGGTAGTTCACCTTCACGGTAATGGTGATCTGATCTTTGGTTTGCCAGGACTCCTCCAGCACCACGCCGGGGAAAGCCTGATGCAACGCGGCGAGATACTGCTGACCTTTCTTTTCTTCAGACATAAACACTCTCTTTAATCACGCCACCAGCAAGGAGACGAACGCTAAAAATGCAAAACCAAAACCGGCCCAGGTGATGCGCGAGGTTGCCGCAAAACGCAGGCGTGCCATGCTGTTTTCAAACAGGGCGATGACCAGCACGCCGACCAGCAGCTTGAGGGCGGCCACCACCACGGCCAGCAGCAGGCCGCCTGCAGAGAAGTACGTCATCTGCCCCCACGGGAAGAAAACGCCAACAAACATCTGCAACACCACCAATTGCTTAAGGCTGATGCCCCACTTCAGCACCGCAAAGCCGTAGCCGCTGTACTCGGTGAGCGGCCCTTCCTGCAGCTCCTGCTCCGCTTCCGCGAGATCGAACGGCAGCTTGCCCATCTCAATAAACGTGGCGAATGCGCAGGCGCAGAGTGCCAGCACGAGCGGGATGGAGCGGGCCACCGGCCAGTGGTAAACGGTGTCGGTGATAAAACTGATGTGGGTCGAACCTGCAACCTGCGCGGCCACCCACAGCCCCAGCAGCAGGATCGGCTCAACCAGCACGCCGAGCATCGCCTCGCGGCTGGCGCCGATGCCGGTAAACGGGCTGCCGGTGTCCAGGCCCGCAATCGCAAAGAAGAAGCGCGCGATGGCGAATAGATAGATGAGCGTAATCAGATCGCCGAGCACCGGCAGCGGCGAGCCTACCGTGACCACCGGCAGCGCGGTGGCGATGGTGAGCATCACGCCGACCATCACGAACGGCGTCAGGCGGAACACCCAGCCCGCGGCATCCGGCGCGACGCTCTGGCGGGAGAGCAGTTTGAAGAGATCGCGGTACTCCTGGAGCACGCCAGGCCCGCGACGGTTGTGCATTCGGGCGCGCGCCACGCGCGTGATGCCCGACAGCAGCGGCGCGGCGGCGAACAGCACCAGCGCCTGAAGAATTGCCAGTAACAGACTCATGTCAGGCTCCTCGTGAAATCACAATCACCACCAGCACCGCCAGCTCGATCAGCGCCAGTCGGCGGAACAGCACGGGCACGGCAGCACTCTGCCAGCCCGGCACCCAGCCCTGCGGGTTAAGCCACTGGCGCAGCTTCAGCACGGCGGCAAAGTTCTCCTTCACCGGCATGGCAAAACCGTGGGCGGTGATAACCATTGACGGCTCGTGTTCGTAACCGCAGGCCCACGCCGCGCCGCGAGAGCGGGAGGCGAGACGGTCGCGTCTGAAGAACAGCATCAGCACGAACGGCAGGAGCGTCCCGGCGATCAGCAGCAGCGCCATCATCGGCTGGGAGACAACGGTATGCGCCGTCGACAGCGGCAGCGGAACGGCGTGGCCCAGCAGCGGCAGCAGCCACGGCGCGGCAATTCCGCCCGCAATGCAGCACAGCGCCAGCGCGACCACGCTGGCACACATCAGTACCGGGGCGCAGCAGGCGTTCTCCGCTTCACGGGTGCGCGGCGCGCCGAGGAAGGTGACGCCATAGACTTTCGCCATGCACATCACCGCCAGCGCCCCGGTGATCGCCAGGCCCACCGCCAGCAGCGGGCCGAGCAGCCGCGCGATAAACGCGTCGCTCTGGCCGAGCGCGAAGAAGGACTGATAGATCACCCATTCCCCGGCAAAGCCGTTCAGCGGCGGCAGCGCGGCCATCGCCATCAGCCCCACCAGCATGGCGAGTGAAATCATCGGCATCTTTTTGCCAATCCCACCGAGCTTTTCGATATCCCGGTGCCCGGTGCGGAACCAGACGCTGCCCGCGCCGAGGAACAGAGTGGTTTTAAACAGGCTATGGTTGACGAGGTGATACAGACCGCCGATAAACCCGGCGGCAATCAGCGCCGGTTGGTTGAGCGCCAGCCCGGTGACGCCCGCGCCCATGCCGAGCAGGATAATCCCGATGTTTTCCAGGGTGTGGTACGCCAGCAGACGCTGGATGTTGTGCTCCATCAGGGCGTACAGGCCGCCGACAAAGGCGGTGATCATCCCCGCAATCAGCAGCGCTACCCCCCACCACAGCGGCGGCTGACCGCCCGTCAGGGTAATCGTCAAAATGCCGAACAGACCGACCTTCATTACCACCGTCGAAAACAGCGCGGCGGCGGGCGCAGAGGCATTCGCGTGCGCCTGCGGGACCCAACCGTGCAGCGGGATAATCCCGGCCAGCAGGCCAAAGCCGACTGCGCCCAGCAGCCAGACGTCGTTCCCCAGCGGCTGGCCGTTAAGCGCGGCAAAATCCAGGGTGCCGAAACGCTGCCACACCAGCCAGCAGGCCAGCGCCAGCAGCAGCGTGCCGAGGCGTCCGAGCGCAAACCACAGCTTGCCGGAGGCGCTGCAGCCGGTCAGGAACACGCCACACAGCGCCATGATCTCCGCCATCACCACCAGCGCGCCAAGGTTGCTGGCGATAACCGTGCAGACCGCGGCGGCCATCAGCAGATTGACCAGCAGGCCGTTGGCTTTGGTCTGCTGATGGCGGTGCCAGTCGATATTGAACAGGCTGATAAACAGCCCGCACAGGCCAAAGGTCACCAGCCAGATGGCGTTCAGCGGCGTAATCGCCACGGTATGGCGAATCAGCGGCATGAGTGTTTCCACGGATTGTCCGCCGAGCAGGACGACACCGCCCGCCGCCAGCGTCATCAGGCTGCCGACTGCCCCGCCGATACCGGCTATCCAGCCGCTCAGGGTTTTATGGAAAGAGAACACCAGCGCCAGCGCGGCGGCAGCGGCAAAGTACGCCACGGCGCTGTTAATCATAAATATCGCGTTCATTTCGCCCCCTCGTTAAGCGCCTGCAGAAGCGAAAGATCGCCGACGTCGGTATTAATGGTCAGCTCGCGTTTGCGCCTGCTGGTGCGGGCGATATCGCGGATGTTAACCAGGATCAGCGCTTTGGTCGGGCAGGTCCGCACGCAGGCCGGGCCCTGTTCGTCAAAGCTGCACAGGTCGCACTTCACCGCAATAGCGCGGATGCCGGGCACCCAGTCCAGCAGCGTGCTCACGCGTGCCGGAGCCGGTGGCGCAGGCGGCGCTTTCGGGGTATTGGCGTTCGCCGGGATATGCAGCGGGCGGCTGCCGGAGAATTCAATGGCACCGAACGGGCAGGCGATGCCGCACAGCTTGCAGCTCACGCACAGGCTTTCGTTCAGCTGGACCGCGCCATCGACGCGGGTGATGGCATTGACGGGACAGACGCCCGCGCACGGGGCATCTTCACAGTGGTGGCAGAGCTGCGGGGCAGACTCTTTTTCATTACGCATGACGCGCAGGCGCGGCATAGACTGCAGCCCGTGCAGGCGGTGCGTTTCCGAACACGCCGCCTCACAGGTCCGACAGCCAATACAGACCGTCGAGTCAGCAATTACAAAACGGTTCACCGGGCAATCCTCTGGTGATGGTCATTTTTGACGACGAAAAACTGTCTCATCGACACTTTTCGACATTCGGTTATCAGGCAAGATTTGCGGGGGCCTTTCCCACGACGAGCTGTTTGAGGTCGACCGGCAAGTCGTGCTCAACCGCGGCGTAGAGACCGTTGTAAACCGGCGCGATTTTCTCCAGATAGTGCTCAAGTACCTGCTGGCGATCGCGGTTGCTGACGTAGCCGTCGACCATGCCGTCGGCCATCAGCTGCGCCTGCGCAATACGTTGTTTTTCACCCTCTTTATTCTCAACGTAGTACTCGATGGTGTGGCTGTTAAAGCTGTCTGCCAGGGTCACAAAGACCGTGAAATGACCGAACAGGACAAAGCGCATATCCCCCTGCGCCGCACAGCTCATCGCATGATGCAGTCGGGCTTTTGACAGGGTGATCCCCTGAACCAGAGAGTTACAGTAGAGGTGCCACTGATCCTGAAGCTGCTGGTGGCGCTGCGCGATGTAATCCGCTTTTTCGCTAATTTCCCAAATAGTCATAGAAGGTATCCGGTTAATGGAGATAGCGGCTGTTAAGCAGATTCCGTGCCAGTTTTTAATGTGTTGATTTGAATGATTTTTATCAAAAAAGATACTGTCAACGCCGCCGTGTCGACGTGTCATTTCGACAGCGCTGACATCGTCACGCCGTAACGCAAATCAAGCTGGCACCGTTATTGCATTTACTGGCGCAAATCATTGAGGAGGCGTCATGCACGAAATCACCCTCTGCCAGCGGGCTCTGGAACTTATCGAACAGCAGGCAGTGCAAAACCACGCGAAGCGCGTCACCGGCGTCTGGCTGAAGGTCGGGGCGTTTTCCTGCGTCGAGACCAGCGCCCTGAACTTTTGTTTTGAGCTGGTGTGCCGCGGCACGCTGGCGGAAGGCTGCGCACTGCATATTGAAGAGCAGCAGGCAGAGTGCTGGTGCGAGCAGTGTCAGCAGTACGTCACCCTGCTCTCATCAAAGGTTCAGCGCTGCCCGCAGTGTCAGAGCACGGGTCTTCGCATCGTGGCGGATGACGGCATGCAGATCCTGCGCCTCGAAATCGAGAAGGAGTAAGTTATGTGTAGTACCTGCGGTTGCGCCGAAGGCAACCTGTATATAGAAGGGGATGAACACCGTCCTCACTCCGCGTTTCGCTCCGCGCCCTTTTCCCCTGCCCCGCGTCCCGCGGCGGCACTGACCGGCATCACCTTTGCGCCGCAGCGTTCCGACGCGGGCGACCTGCATTACGGCCACGGCGAAGCGGGCACCCACGCGCCGGGCATAAGCCAGCGCCAGATGCTGGAGGTGGAGATCGACGTGCTGGACAAAAATAACCAGCTTGCCGCCCGCAACCGCGCCCGCTTTGCGGCCCGTCAACAGCTGGTGCTCAACCTGGTCTCCAGCCCCGGCTCCGGTAAAACCACGCTGCTGACCGAAACGCTCAAGCGCCTGAACGAACGCGTCTCCTGTGCGGTGATCGAAGGCGATCAGCAAACCGTTAACGACGCGGCGCGCATCCGCGAAACCGGGACGCCCGCCATCCAGGTTAACACCGGCAAGGGCTGCCACCTGGATGCGCAGATGATTGCCGACGCCGCCCCTCGCCTGCCGCTGGCGGATAACGGCATCCTGTTTATCGAAAACGTAGGTAACCTGGTATGCCCGGCAAGCTTCGACCTCGGCGAACGGCATAAAGTGGCGGTGCTCTCCGTGACCGAAGGGGAGGACAAGCCGCTGAAGTACCCGCACATGTTCGCCGCCGCCTCCCTCATGCTGCTGAACAAAGTTGACCTGCTGCCGTACCTGAACTTCGACGTGGATAAGTGCCTTGCCTATGCCCGCGAGGTGAACCCGGACATTCACATCCTGCTGGTTTCCGCCACGCGCGGCGACGGCATGGACGCCTGGCTGGACTGGCTGGAGAGCGAACGATGTGCATAGGCGTACCGGGACAAATCCATTCCCTCGACGGCAATCAGGCCAAAGTGGAGGTTTGCGGCATCCTGCGCGACGTCGACCTGACGCTGGTGGGCTGCACGGATGAGACGGGCGCGTCGCGCCTCGGCCAGTGGGTGCTGGTCCACGTGGGGTTTGCGATGAGCGTGATTAACGAAGCGGAAGCCCGCGACACGCTGGACGCGCTGCAAAACATGTTTGACGTGGAGCCGGACGTGGGCGCGCTCCTGTACGGCGAGGAGCGCTAGCCTATGCGTTACGTTGATGAATACCGCGCGCCAGAACAGGTGATGCAGCTTATCGGACATCTGAAAACGCGCGCGGCGCTGCTGGACTACACGAACGAAAGGCCGCTGCGGATCATGGAGGTGTGCGGCGGGCACACGCACGCCATCTTCAAGTTTGGCCTCGACCAGCTGCTGCCGGAGAACATCGAGTTTATTCACGGCCCCGGCTGCCCGGTGTGCGTTTTGCCGATGGGGCGTATCGACAGCTGCATCGAAATTGCCGGCCAGCCCGACGTTATTTTCTGCACCTTTGGCGACGCGATGCGCGTGCCGGGGAAAAACGGCTCGCTGCTGCAGGCGAAGGCGCGTGGCGCGGACGTGCGGATCGTTTACTCGCCGATGGATGCCCTGACGCTGGCAGAGGCTAACCCTGAGCGCAAGGTCGTCTTTTTCGGGCTGGGTTTTGAAACCACCATGCCCGCTACGGCCATCACGCTGCAGCAGGCGAAAGCGCGCAACGTCACTAACTTTTTCTTTTTCTGCCAGCATATTACGCTCATTCCCACGCTGCGCAGCCTGCTCGAAGAGCCCGACAACGGCATAGACGCGTTTCTGGCGCCGGGCCACGTCAGCATGGTAATTGGCACAGACGCCTACGGTTTTATCGCTGAGCAGTACAATCGTCCGTTAGTGGTGGCTGGTTTCGAACCGCTTGATCTACTGCAAGGCGTAGCCATGCTGGTTGAGCAGAAAATAGCGTCCCTGAGCGCGGTTGAAAACCAGTACCGCCGCGTGGTGCCCGATGCGAGAAATGAACGGGCGCAGCAGGCGATTGCCGACGTGTTTAGCGTTGAGGGCGACAGCGAGTGGCGCGGGCTGGGGCTGATTGCGGAATCCGGCGTGCGCCTGACGCCTGCCTATCGCGAATTTGATGCCGAAGCGCACTTCCGCCCTCAGCCGCAGCAGGTGTGCGACGATCCCCGGTCCCGCTGCGGCGAGGTGCTTACCGGCAAATGCAAACCTCATCACTGCCCGCTATTTGGCAACACCTGTAACCCGCAAACCGCGTTTGGCGCACTGATGGTCTCCTCTGAAGGGGCATGCGCCGCGTGGTATCAGTATCGCAACCAGGAGTGTGAAGCATGAACACGGTGGAAATGGCGCACGGAAGCGGTGGACAGGCGATGCAGCAGCTGATTAACCGGCTGTTCATGGAGGCCTTTAATAACCCCTGGCTCGCCGAGCAGGAGGATCAGGCGCGCATCGCGCTCTCAACCCTCACCGCACACGGCGACCGGCTGGCGTTCTCCACCGACAGCTACGTGATTGACCCGCTGTTCTTCCCGGGCGGCGATATTGGCAAGCTCGCCGTCTGCGGTACGGCCAACGACGTGGCCGTCAGCGGCGCCATTCCGCGCTACCTCTCGTGCGGATTTATCCTCGAAGAGGGATTACCGATGGAGACGCTTGCGGCAGTGGTCAACAGCATGGCGCACACCGCCCGCGAGGCGGGGATCGCTATCGTCACCGGCGATACCAAAGTGGTCCAGCGCGGCGCGGCGGATAAGCTCTTCATCAACACCGCCGGAATGGGGGCGATCCCCGCCGACGTTCACTGGGGCGCGCAACGCCTTAGCGCGGGCGACGTGCTGATTGTCAGCGGAACGCTGGGCTGCCACGGGGCAACCATCCTGAACCTGCGCGAAGGCCTGGGGCTGGACGGCGAGCTTCGCAGCGACTGCGCGTTGCTCACCCCGCTTATCCAGACGCTGCGCGACATGCCGGGCGTCAAAGCCCTGCGCGACGCCACGCGTGGCGGGGTGAATGCCGTCGTCCACGAGTTCGCCGCAAGCAGCGGGTGCGGGATTGAACTGAGCGAGCGCGCCCTGCCCGTTAAGCCTGCCGTCCGGGGGCTGTGTGAGCTTTTAGGGCTTGACCCGCTAAACTTTGCCAACGAGGGCAAGCTGGCGATCGGCGTGGAACGTTCGGCGGCGGAAGCCGTACTTGAACAGCTTAGAGCGCATCCCTTAGGGAAAGACGCGGCCATCATTGGCGACGTGGTTGAGCGCAAAGGGGTGCGCCTGACCGGACTTTATGGCGTGAAGCGCACGCTGGATCTACCGCACGCTGAGCCGTTACCCCGAATTTGCTAGAACCGCGCCATAAGCGGTCAGCAGTGAAGTCTCTTTTTTGCCAGTTTCTAGTGGAAAGCAATAATGCCGTATACACCGATGAGCGATCTTGGACAGCAGGGCCTGTTTGATATCACGCGCACACTTTTACAACAGCCCGATCTCGGCGCGCTGAGCGATGCCCTGACGCGGCTGGTCAGGCAATCAGCGCTGGCGGACAGCGCGGCGATTTTGCTCTGGCATAGTGGAACGCACCGCGCGAGCTACTATTCCACGCGCGAGAATGGCAAAACGTTTGAATACGAAGACGAAACGTACCTCGCGCACGGCCCGGTGCGCCGCATTCTCTCCCGGCCTGAAGTGCTGCACTGCAATTTTGAAGAGTTTCGGATGGCATGGCCGCGGCTGGCAGAGAGCAATCTCTATCAGCCTTTCGGTCATTACGGCATGCTGCCGCTGGCGGCGGAGGGCCATATTTTTGGCGGCTGCGAGTTTATCCGCAATACCGACCAGCCCTGGAGCGAGGCGGAGTACGAGCGGCTGCACACCTTTACCCAGATTGTGGCCGTCGTCGCGGAGCAGATCCAAAGCCGCGTCACCAATAACGTGGATTACGACCTGCTGAGCCGCGAGCGCGATAACTTCCGCATTCTGGTCGCCATCACCAACGCCGTACTCTCAAGACTCGACATGGACGAGCTGGTCAGCGAAGTCGCCAAGGAGATCCACCACTATTTCAGGATCGACGCCATCAGCATCGCGCTACGCGGGAACCGCAAAGGCAAGCTAAACATCTACTCCACCCACTATCTTGATGAGGCCAATCCGGCGCACGAGCAGAGCGAGGTGGACGAAGCGGGCACCCTTTCTGAGCGGGTATTTAAAAGCAAAGAGATCCTGCTGCTGAATCTTAGCGAGCAGGACCCGGTGGCGCCGTACGAGCGGATGCTGTTTAACACCTGGGGCAACAAAATTCAGACCCTGTGCCTGCTGCCGCTGATGTCCGGCAGCACCATGCTTGGGGTGCTCAAACTGGCGCAGTGCGATGAAGCCGTGTTTACCACCGCCAACCTGAAGCTGCTGCGCCAGATCGCCGAGCGTATTTCCATCGCGCTGGATAACGCCCTCGCCTATCAGGAGATCCACCGCCTGAAAGAGCGGCTGGTGGACGAAAACCTGGCCCTGACCGAACAGCTCAACAACGTGGACAGCGAGTTTGGCGAAATCATCGGGCGCAGCGATGCCATGTACAGCGTCCTCAAGCAGGTTGAAATGGTGGCCCAGAGCGACAGCACGGTGCTGATCCTCGGTGAAACCGGCACCGGTAAAGAGCTGATAGCCCGCGCCATTCATAACCTGAGCAACCGCAACAGCCGCCGGATGGTGAAGATGAACTGCGCGGCGATGCCCGCGGGTCTGCTGGAAAGTGACCTCTTCGGCCACGAGCGCGGCGCGTTTACCGGAGCCAGCAGCCAGCGGCTGGGCCGTTTCGAACTGGCGGATAAAAGCTCGCTGTTTCTCGACGAAGTGGGCGATATGCCGCTGGAGCTGCAGCCCAAGCTGCTGCGCGTTTTGCAGGAGCAGGAGTTTGAGCGCCTCGGCAGCAACAAGCTGATCCAGACCGACGTGCGGCTGATTGCCGCCACCAACCGCGACCTGAAAAAAATGGTCGCCGACCGCGAGTTTCGCAGCGATCTCTACTATCGTCTGAACGTCTTTCCGATCTGCCTGCCGCCGCTGCGCGAGCGACCTGAGGATATCCCGCTGCTGGTTAAAGCCTTTACCGCGAAGATTGCCCGCCGGATGGGGAGGAATATCGACAGTATTCCTGCCGAAACGCTACGTACCCTCTCGTCGATGGAGTGGCCCGGCAACGTGCGCGAGCTTGAAAACGTCATTGAGCGCGCGGTGCTGCTGACGCGCGGGAACGTGCTGCAGCTCTCTTTGCCTGAAGTCTCCCTTCAGGAAGCCCCCACGCTTTCGGCAGAAGTCGCGCAGGAAGGCGAAGATGAATATCAGCTGATATTGCGCGTGCTAAAAGAGACCAACGGCGTGGTAGCCGGACCGAAGGGCGCAGCTCAGCGGCTGGGGCTGAAACGAACTACCCTGCTCTCTCGCATGAAGCGTCTGGGAATCGATAAAGAGAGCCTGCTTTAACCCGTCATTCCGGCGCCGCTTATGGCGCCGCTTTTCGTCACCCTGCGCAATTGTCCCTCATTGACACAATATATTTTCCTCTGTATAAAATTCCGCCTTAATAATGCGTTTCATTTGCATCAAAAATAATATTAATGAAGGGTAGCGTTTCATGAAGAAGGTCATCTGCGCGTTAGGCCTGGCGATTGCGTCGGTCAGTTCTGCTCTGGCAACCACATATCCTCTGACGATTGAAAACTGTGGCTATAAAGAGACATTCACTAAAGCGCCGGAACGCGTCGTGGCCCTCGGTCAGAACACCGTGGAAATTTTGCTCCTGCTGGGGCTGGAAGATAAGGTCAAAGCCAGCGCCTTCTGGCCGACCAAAGTGCTGCCGCAACTGGCTGAGCAGAATGCAAAAATCAAAACCCTGACCGTCGAAATTCCGACTCTTGAATCCATCCTTGCGCAAAACCCCGATTTTGTTCCTGCACAGCTGCCCCTGCTGCTTGGGCCGGAAAGTAAGGTCGCAAAACGTGAAGATCTGGCTACCGTCGGCGTGAACAGCTATTTATCTCCAGGCATGTGCGCCACCAAAAAAGCGGCAGGCGATATGTACGGCAGCCGCCAGACGCTGTGGGATATGACGTACCTTTATAAAGAGATTGAAGATTTCGCGAAGATTTTCAACGTTGAAGCGCGCGGCCTGGCCGTTATCGCTGATTTCAAAAAACGTGAGGCCGACCTGCGTCAGGAATTTGGTAAAAACAAAAAAGATCTCTCGTTTGTTTTCTGGTTCTCAAGCGCCTCGCCTTCGGCAGATGCCTATGTCGGCGGGAAAAACAGCGCCTCCGGTTTTATTGCTAACGTACTGGGTGGCCATAACGCCATTACCGCTGAGACCGAATGGCCGACCGTCGGCTGGGAAAGTATTATTGCCGCGAACCCTGATGTGATTGTCGTCTCCAGTCTGGACCGCAACCGCTGGGCGCTGGATAACGCGGATGAGAAAATCAAATTCCTGAAAAGCGATCCTGCCGTGAGCCAGCTTGATGCCGTCAAAAAAGGCCATATCGTGGTGATGGACGGTCAGGCGATGAACCCGACGATTCGTACGATTTACGGTGCTGAACAGGTGGGTGAACAGCTCAGAAAACTGGGGCTGAAATGATGACGGCAGCCGTACTTCAGGCCCGCCAGAGCCTGATCCTGACCACTTCCGCTCTGCTTGCCGTTGTCCTGCTGTTTTTAGTGATTGCTCTTGGCGTCAGCGTCGGCGAGCTGTCGATTCCGCTGTCCAACGTCTTTTACGCTATTGGTAATAAGCTGGGGCTGACCGACGTTCCGCTCAACCGCATCTATGAGAGCGTAATCTGGGACTTTCGCCTGAGCCGCGCGCTGGTGGCGGCCTGCTGCGGAGCCGGTTTAGCCATCTGCGGGGCCGTGCTGCAAAGCCTGCTGAAGAACGCGCTGGCGGAACCCTACGTGCTCGGCGTGTCGGCGGGTGCCTCAACCGGGGCGGTGTCGGTCGTCGTCCTGGGCATCGGCACCGGCGCGGTGTCGCTCTCTGCGGGCGCGTTTGCCGGGGCGTTCGCCGCCTTTGCGTTTGTCGCCTTTCTGACGAACGGCGCGCGCGGCGGCAATGAACGCACCATTCTGGCAGGCGTTGCTGCATCTCAGCTTTTCAACGCCATTACCGCCTACACCATCAGCACCTCCGCCAGCGCGCAGCAGGCGCGCGACGTGATGTTCTGGCTGCTGGGCAGCTTTAGCGGCGTGCGTTGGCCGGAATTCCAGCTGGCGCTGGTTGTCGTGCTGGCGGGCCTTGCCGTCTGCCTCTACTATTCCCGGGCACTGGACGCCTTTACCTTTGGTGATGACGCGGCTGCCTCCTTAGGCATTGCCGTGCCCTGGGTGCGTCTTGCCCTGTTTACCACCACGGCCCTGATCACCGCGACCATCGTCAGCATGGCGGGCTCAATCGGCTTTGTAGGGCTGGTGGTGCCGCACGTCATGCGCTTCCTGTTCGGGCCGCTGCACCGCACGCTGCTGATTGCCAGCGCGCTGGCGGGGGCGATCCTGATGGTGCTGGCCGATATCGCCTCGCGGATGCTGATTGCCCCGCAGAGCCTGCCCGTCGGCGTGGTCACCGCGCTGGTGGGCGTACCTTTCTTTGCCGTGATTATCTACCGCTCAAGGAATAAGTGATGAGTATCTGCGCTGAAAATATTACCTGGAAGGTAGGCAAAAAAGTTATCGTCAATGGTGTCTCGCTGAAGGTTTCACGCGGCGAAACGGTGGGTTTGCTTGGTCCTAACGGCTGCGGCAAATCGTCCCTTTTGCGTATCCTGGCAGGCCTGCGTCGCCCGGATGCGGGCAGCGTGACCCTGGACGGGCAGGACATTTCCCGCATCGCCAAAAAGCAGCTTGCCCGCCGGGTGGCGTTCGTTGAGCAGCACGGGATGACCGACGCCAACATGCGCGTGCGCGACGTGGTCAAACTTGGACGTATTCCGCACCACTCCCCTTTTTCTAACTGGAGCGCGCAGGATGACGACACCGTCACCGCGGCTCTGCAGCGTGTCGATATGCTGGACCGCAGCGAGCAGGGCTGGCTGAGCCTGTCCGGCGGCGAGCGTCAGCGGGTGCATATTGCCCGCGCGCTGGCGCAAACGCCAACCGAAATCCTGCTGGATGAACCGACCAACCACCTGGATATCCATCATCAGATGCAGCTGATGCAGTTGATCAGCCAATTACCCGTTACCAGTATCGTCGCCATCCACGATCTCAACCACGCTTCAATGTTCTGCGACTCGCTGATTGTGATGCAGAAAGGGCAAATTGTGGCGACCGGAACGCCGCAGGACATCTTATCCGAGTCATTGCTCTGGGATGTCTTCCGGGTCAAAACCAAAATTGAGATCTCGCCCTTTCATGGCAAAAAGCACATTCACTTTATCGTTTAGGGACGAGTGATCGACAATGTCCCTTCGCCCCGCCACCACGCTCTGGCCGCCCGTTTTACTGGGTAGCCAGTTTGTTTTTAACATTGGTTTTTACGCCGTCGTTCCCTTCCTGGCGGTATTTCTGCGTGACGACATGCTGCTCTCCGGTGGGCTCATCGGGCTGATCCTGGGCCTGCGCACGTTCTCGCAGCAGGGGATGTTTATCGTTGGCGGTGCGCTCTCGGACCGGTTTGGCGCGAAGGTCATCATCCTCAGCGGCTGTATAGTTCGTGTTGCAGGCTATCTGCTGCTGGCCTTCGGGGGATCGCTGTGGCCGATTATTCTGGGCGCGTGTCTGACGGGCGTCGGCGGCGCGCTATTTTCTCCCTCAATTGAGGCTCTGCTGGCGAAAGCGGGTACCCACAGCGAGGCGAAAGGGAAACGAAGCCGGGCGGAGTGGTTTGCGCTCTTTGCCGTCTGCGGGGAGCTCGGCGCGGTACTGGGCCCGGTTGCTGGCGCTCTGCTAACGGGGCTTGGCTTCCGCCAGGTGGCGCTGGCGGGGGCAGGCGTCTTTATCATTGCGCTAGTGGTGCTTTACTTCTGTCTGCCTGCTGCCGGGCAACGTTCACAGAAGATAAAAATAGTGCCCTGGTGGACGACGTTCCGCCAGCCGCGCTTTGTCGCCTTTATCATTGCCTACAGCTCCTGGCTGTTAAGCTACAACCAGCTCTATCTGGCGCTGCCGGTGGAGATCCAGCGCTCCGGCGGTAACGAGAAAGATCTCGGCCCGCTTTTTATGCTGGCCTCCGTTCTGATCATTACCTTACAGCTGCCGCTGGCGCGTTTCGCCCGACGCGTGGGCGCGGTGAACATTCTTCCGGTGGGCTTTTTGCTGCTTTCCGCCGCCTTTGCGAGCGTGGCAATGTTTGCGGCAACAGAACCGCCTGAGGGCTGGCTGCGGCTTCTGCCCTCGGTCTCGTTTGTCACGCTGCTGACGCTGGGGCAGATGCTGCTGGTGCCGTCGGCAAAAGATCTCATTCCGCGGTTCGCCGATGAATCCACGCTGGGCGCGCACTATGGCGCACTCTCCACCGCCGGAGGCATTGCGGTACTGGCTGGAAACTTGTTATTTGGCAGCCTGCTGGATCGCGCGCTGGTGCCTTCAACGCACGCGATTTATCCGTGGCTGCTGCTGGCGCTCTTTCCACTCTGCAGCGCGCTGGCCCTGAACGTGATTTGCCGCCCGCTACGAAGCTGATCGGTTCACTTTTTCGGGCGATACTTCTCCGGCCGTTCCGGCACCGGACGACGGTCATCCATCAGATGGAGGAAGGTCAGAATGGGGTGACGCCATAACATACGCGGGCCTGCCCAGCGCATAATCTGCTTCATCTCTTCACGTCTGGCAGGCTGGTAGCAGTGCACCGGGCATTGTTTACAGGCGGGCTTTTCTTCACCAAAAACGCACTTATCCAGGCGCTTATCAGCATACGCGTTGAGCGCCTGATAATGCCCCGCTTCCTGAGAAGCCTGTGGACACTGCTTTGCGTACAACGCGATCATTTTCGCGATGGTCTCTTTTTCACGTGATATGCGTTTACCGGTCATAGCGACTTACCAAATAATAAGATGCATCAATAATACACTTTAAAACTGTGGATTTCAGGTGTTGCATTCCGTTTTCTGAAGCCTGATTCCACTATTAACCCTGCACCTCCTGAAAATCACTGGTATTTTATACAGGCATCAGGAATGACCGTTGTCCGTATAGTCTGGAGACCCTATGAAAGAGATCGCGATCGGCAAACCCTACCGCTATTTAAAAGTGGGATATTTCAGAAAACGTCACGAGGATCGAAAAACGAAGATACCAAAGCGATACAGCGTGCATGCGGCGCTGAGCTTAAAAGGAGACTGGCTTGAAAAGGCGGGCTTTACCACCAACTCCCAGGTCAGGGTGGGCGTTGAGCATGGAAAAATCGTCATTGAGTTAATGTCTGAAGGTGCCTCGTAAAGCCGCCACATTTTTCTGCGCCGTACCTTTTTTTCATGCGACAATAGAACGAACAAACGGCCAATGAGCCGCTCAAAACGGTTTATTTTCAAAGAAATGGACATCATAACTCCATGAGCACAATCGACAATTTCGACGCACATACGCCGATGATGCAGCAGTACCTGAAGCTGAAGGCACAGCATCCGGAAATCCTGCTGTTTTACCGCATGGGCGATTTTTACGAGCTGTTTTATGACGATGCTAAACGTGCCTCGCAGTTGCTCGACATCTCGCTAACCAAACGTGGCGCATCCGCAGGCGAGCCCATCCCGATGGCCGGTATCCCGCACCACGCGGTTGAAAACTATTTGGCCAAGCTGGTGAATCAGGGTGAGTCCGTTGCCATCTGCGAACAAATCGGCGATCCGGCAACCTCGAAAGGCCCGGTTGAGCGTAAAGTCGTACGCATCGTCACGCCAGGCACCATCAGTGATGAAGCCCTGCTTCAGGAGCGCCAGGATAACCTGCTGGCGGCGCTGTGGCAGGACGGCAAAGGGTTTGGCTACGCCACGCTGGACATCAGCTCCGGGCGTTTTCGCCTGAGTGAGCCGGCTGACCGCGAAACGATGGCTGCCGAACTGCAGCGCACCAACCCGGCAGAATTGCTCTACGCCGAAGACTTCGCCGAAATGGCGCTGATTGAAGGCCGTCGCGGATTGCGCCGTCGCCCGCTGTGGGAATTTGAAATTGATACCGCGCGCCAGCAGCTGAACCTGCAGTTCGGTACCCGCGATCTGATTGGCTTTGGCGTGGAAAATGCTCAGCGCGGGCTGTGTGCCGCTGGTTGCCTGCTGCAGTACGTGAAAGACACCCAGCGCACCGCCCTGCCGCATATCCGCTCTATCACCATGGAGCGCCAGCAGGACAGCATCATCATGGATGCCGCCACGCGCCGTAACCTGGAGATCACCCAGAACCTGGCAGGTGGCGTTGAAAACACGCTCGCGTCGGTGCTCGACAGCACGGTGACGCCGATGGGCAGTCGCATGCTGAAGCGCTGGCTGCATATGCCGATTCGCGATACCGATACGCTGGTTTGCCGCCAGCAGACGATTGCTGCGTTGCAGGATCGCTATACCGAGCTGCAGCCGGTCCTGCGTCAGGTGGGCGATCTGGAGCGTATCCTGGCCCGTCTGGCTCTGCGCACCGCGCGCCCGCGCGACCTTGCGCGTATGCGTCATGCTTTCCAGCAGCTGCCGGAACTGCGTGCGCAGCTGAGTGACGTTGACAGCGCGCCGGTACAGAAACTCCGCGAAACGATGGGCGAATTCACCGAGCTTCGCGAGCTGCTGGAGCGCGCCATTATTGATGCCCCTCCGGTTCTGGTGCGCGATGGCGGCGTGATTGCCCCAGGCTACAACGAAGAGCTGGACGAATGGCGCGCGCTGGCCGACGGGGCGACGGACTATCTCGATAAGCTGGAAATTCGCGAACGCGAGCGTCTTGGGCTCGACACGCTGAAAGTGGGATATAACGCGGTACACGGTTACTACATTCAGATCAGCCGCGGGCAAAGCCATCTGGCGCCGATTCACTACGTACGTCGTCAGACCTTAAAAAACGCCGAGCGTTACATCATTCCCGAGCTGAAAGAGTACGAGGACAAAGTACTCACCTCGAAAGGTAAAGCCCTGGCGCTGGAAAAACAGCTGTATGACGAGCTGTTCGACATGCTGATGCCACACCTTGCTGACCTGCAGCTCAGCGCCAGCGCGCTGGCGGAGCTGGACGTGCTGGTGAACCTGGCTGAACGGGCTGAAACGCTGAACTATACCTGCCCGACCTTTACCGACAAGCCCGGCATTCGCATTACGGAAGGCCGTCACCCGGTCGTTGAGCAGGTGCTGAACGAACCGTTCATCGCCAACCCGCTGAGCCTGTCGCCGCAGAGAAGAATGCTGATCATTACCGGCCCGAACATGGGCGGTAAGAGTACCTACATGCGCCAGACGGCGCTGATTGCTTTGCTCGCGTATATCGGCAGCTACGTCCCGGCGCAAAAAGTGGAGATTGGCCCCATCGATCGTATCTTCACCCGCGTTGGGGCAGCGGACGATCTGGCGAGCGGTCGCTCAACCTTCATGGTCGAGATGACCGAAACGGCTAACATTCTGCATAACGCGACGGAGCACAGCCTGGTGCTGATGGACGAAGTGGGACGCGGAACCTCAACCTATGACGGCCTGTCTTTGGCCTGGGCCTGTGCTGAAAGCCTCGCGAATAAAATCAAGGCCATGACGCTGTTCGCCACCCACTACTTCGAGCTGACGCAGCTGCCGGAGAAAATGGAAGGCGTGGCTAACGTTCATCTTGATGCGCTGGAGCACGGCGACACCATCGCCTTTATGCACACGGTGCAGGATGGCGCGGCGAGCAAGAGCTATGGCCTGGCCGTTGCGGCGCTGGCAGGTGTACCAAAAGAGGTGATCAAGCGCGCTCGCCAGAAGCTGCGTGAGCTGGAAAGCCTCTCGCCGAATGCGGCGGCGACGCAGATTGATGGCACCCAGATGTCGCTGTTGGCGCCAGCTGAAGAAACGTCGCCTGCGGTGGAAGCGCTGGAGAACCTCGACCCGGATTCACTGACGCCGCGTCAGGCGCTGGAGTGGATTTATCGGTTGAAGAGTCTGGTTTAGTTTTCTGCGGTCTGTTTTGTCGGGTGGCGGCTTCGCCTTACCCGACCTACAAAACCCTTAGGCCCGGTAAGCGCAGCGCCACCGGGCTTATTTTTACAACAGCGGCGGGATCGTCGGCACCTGCGGTGCTTCATCAATATCCTTCTGCGTCATGCGGAACGCTTCCGGGTAATGCTCGCGGCTGGTACGACGCAGCGGTTCGGTATCGCGCCAGGTATAAAGACAATGCTGGCACTGGTAAACGGTCCAGACCCCTTTCACCGGTGACGTCGCCATCACTTCAATATGCTCATCGGCACAACGTGGACAAATCATCTTTTCCTCCTTATTGGCGTGCTGCCAGCATCGCGGTCAGTTTTTCAGCCCAGGCTTTAGTTTCAGGCAGATCCTGTACCGGCTGGCTGTAGTGGCCACGGGTGTCCGGTGCAACAGGCGTGGTGGCATCAATAATCAGTTTGTCGGTAATGCCCGCCGGGCTGGAGCCAGGGTCGAGTTCAAGCACTGACATGTTCGGCAGCTGCACCAGATCCCCCGCCGGATTGACCTTCGATGAGAGCGCCCACATCACCTGCGGGAGGTTGAACGGATCGACATCCTCATCCACCATAATCACCATCTTCACGTAGCCCAGACCGTGCGGCGTGGTCATGGCGCGTAAACCGACCGCGCGGGCAAAACCACCGTAGCGTTTTTTGGTGGAGATAATTGCCAGCAGACCGTGGGTGTACATCGCGTTCACCGCCTGCACTTCCGGGAATTCCGCCTTCAGCTGCTGGTAAAGCGGCACGCAGGTGGCTGGTCCCATCAGATAGTCAATCTCGGTCCACGGCATGCCGAGGTAAAGGGATTCGAAGATCGGTTTGGTGCGGTAAGAAACTTTGTCGATACGGACCACCGTCATATTACGGCCACCGGAATAGTGTCCGGTAAACTCGCCGAACGGCCCTTCGATTTCACGCTTGCGGCCTTCAATCACCCCTTCCAGGATCACTTCAGACCCCCACGGCACGTCGAAGCCGGTCAGCGGCGCGGTGGCAATCGGGTACGGGCTTTCGCGCAGCGCGCCGGCCATTTCATACTCAGACTGATCGTATTTCAGCGGCGTGGCGCCCATCAGGGTGATGATCGGGTCGTTGCCGAGAGTAATCGCGATCGGCAGATCTTGTCCGCGCTCTTCCGCTTTGTGCAGATGGAGGGCGATATCGTGCATCGGTACCGGCTGCAGGCCGAGCTTGCGCTTGCCCTTGACCTCCATGCGGTAGATCCCGACGTTCTGCTTGCCGAAATGGTCCGGGTCGAGCGGATCGCGCGAGACAACGCACGCTTTATCGAGATAAAAACCGCCGTCACCGTCGTTCAGGCGAAACAGCGGCAGGATATCGAACAGGTTAATGTCTTCACCGTCGACCGTATTTTGCGCCCAGGCCGGGTTAGCGCGGCGCTCCGGCGTAACGGGGAATTTATCCCAGCGGCGAATAAACTCGTCGATCTGTTTTTTTACCGGGGTATTCGCTGGCAACCCCATCGATATGGCGTGGTTTTGCCACGAGCCGATGGTGTTCATCACCACGCGGGCATCGGTAAAGCCACGAATATTGTCGAACCACAGCGCGGGCGCGCCGTCGCCAATACGGCCTGTGGCGTTGGCTGCCGCCGCCAGATCCGGCTCCGCATTCACCTCTTCCTCAATTTTCAGCAGTTGCCCTTGCTCATCGAGCGCCTGCAGGAAGCTTCTCAAATCATCAAATGCCATCTTTGTTCTCCTGTGAAAAATGTTTCGCCTCCCGCAACCCGTTCCATCGGCGCGCCTTTTTGTGCTCCAGACCAAACTGGTCGAGCACACGGGTCACGATATGCTGGGTGATGTCATCGGCGGTTTGCGGGTGGTTGTAATACGCAGGCATGGGCGGCACCATCGCCACGCCCATGCGGGAAAGCGCCAGCATGTTCTCCAGATGAATGGTGCTGAGCGGCGTTTCGCGGGGAACGAGCACCAGCTTGCGGCCCTCTTTCAGCACCACATCTGCCGCACGGCCCACCAGCCCTTCGGCGTAGCCCGCGCGGATCCCCGCCAGCGTTTTCATGCTGCAGGGAATGACGATCATGCCGTCGGTGCGAAACGAGCCGGAGGAGATGGTGGCGGCCTGGTCAGCCGGGCTGTGAACAACGTCAGCCAGCGCAGCAACGTCCTGCACGCTGTAAGGCGTTTCCAGCTCAATGGTTGTTTTTGCCCACTTCGACATGACCAGATGGGTCTCTACCTCCGGCATTTCCCTCAGCGCCAGCAGCAGCGCCACGCCCAGCGGAGCCCCCGTTGCTCCTGTCATTCCCACGATCAATCTCATTCATCACCTCAATCAATTTGTTCGTGTACGAACATTTAAAGATAAACTACTCCCGGATCGCTCTACTGACAAGATCGTTCGCACACGATCACATTAATTGCTAAAAAATCCCGCGTTATCATCCCGGGCTTTAGCGGCTATCATAGGGGGTGATTTTTTCTGTCGGAGTGTTCATGGAACTAAGACAAGAGGCGTTCCACCTGTTACGTCAGCTTTTTCAACAGCATACAGCTAAGTGGCAACATTCCCTGCCGGAACTGACCAAGCCGCAGTATGCGGTTATGCGCTCCATTGCCGAGCACCCGGGCATTGAGCAGGTGGCATTGACCGAAGTGGCGGTCAGCACGAAGGCGACGCTGGCGGAGATGCTCAGCCGAATGGAGGCGCGCGGGCTGGTCAAACGCGAGCACGATCCCGCAGACAAGCGCCGCCGGTTTGTCTTCCTGACGCCGGAAGGCGAAGCCCTGCTTGCAGACTGCCAGCCGGTCGGCAACGAGGTGGATGAGGCGTTTTTAGGGCGTCTTAATAAGGCCGAACGGGAGCAGTTCTCTGCGCTCATCAAAAAGATGATGCACGATTAATTCACGCTGGCGCGCATAAAATCAATAAAGGTGCGCACTTTCGCAGGCACGTGCCGGGCATCCGGATAAACCGCGTGGATGCCCTGCCGCGCGAAGGTATATTCCGGTAAAACCGGGACCAGTTTTCCCGCATCAAGCGTATCGCGCACCAGCCATTCCGGCAGTAACGCCACGCCACTTCCCGCAAGCGCAAAAGCCATAAGCGCCTGCGCGCTGTCGGCAAACAGGCGCGGCGCTTTTTTTATCTCAAGCATTTCAGACGCACCGCTGGCATCTTTTACCTGCCAGCGCAGCGGCGACGCTAAGCGCTCGTGAATAATCCAGTCGGCTTGCGCCAGCTGCGCAAGCGATTCAACCGGATGATTCATCCGCCATTCCGGCGTCGCGACGGGCAGGATGGAAAAATGTGAAATCAATGCGGCGTGGTAGCGCGAGTCGGTAAGCGTTCCCAACCGAATAGCCACGTCAAAGCGCTCTGAGATCAGGTCGGCATGGAGTGAAGACGAAACATGACGCACGCGAAGCTCCGGGTGCAGCAGGCTAAACCTTGCCAGCAACGGTACCACGACCCGCGAACCATACTCAGGCGTGGTGGTGATCCGCAATTCCCCCGTGAGTCCTGCATGATTCGCGCGAACATCATCCTGCAGCCGTTCTGCGTCCTTCAGAAGCGCCACGCTGCGCTGATGAAAAAGCGCTCCCGCCTCGGTTAACGTCAGGCGGCGGGTGGAGCGCAGCAGCAGCGTCACCCCCAGCTCGGCTTCGAGCTGGCGAATATTGAAGCTGACCACGGCTTTTGTCAGGCCCAGCGCATCGGCTGCGGCAGTAAAGCTGCCGGTATCGGCCACCGCAACAAACATCTGCGTCCGCTGTAGGTTAATCATCATTACGCCTTTTACCGTCAAAATTTTTTTGACAGTATATCGCGCTTTGTCAGGTTTATCCGTGCTTCCGGGGTCGATACGATACGCCACCTCACGGGAGGATCCACCATGACGTATCGCAGCAAAGTCGCCGCTGTCTATCTGCTGGGCTTTTTTCTTGATTTGATCAACATGTTTATTGCCAGCGTCGCTTTTCCGGCGATGGCGCAAGCTCTTAACGCCACGCCTTCAGCGCTTGCCTGGGTCAGTAACGGGTACATTGCCGGCCTGACGCTGGCGATCCCGTTTAGCAGCATGCTCACGCGCCGCTTCGGACCAAAGCGGGTCATCCTGATCTCGCTTTTTCTATTCAGCGCGGCTTCTGCTGCGGCAGGCTTGTCTGCAACGCTGGAAAGTCTGATCGCCTGGCGCGTGCTGCAGGGCGTGGGCGGTGGCTTACTGATCCCCGTCGGACAGGCGCTGACCTGGCAACTGTTTCAGCCTCACGAGCGAGCCAGACTCTCCTCGGCGGTCATGCTGGTCGCGCTGCTTGCTCCCGCCTGCTCCCCCGCTATCGGGGGCCTGCTGGTCCAGATGCTAAGCTGGCGGTGGATATTTTTCGCGACGCTTCCGGTGGCCATCGTGACCTTTTTGTTGGCCTGCCTGTGGCTTAAACATGAAATACCCGCGATGAAAGCGGCCAGGCTGCTCAACCTGCGGTTGCTCGCGGACCCGCTTTTGCGTTTTGCCATGCTTGTCTATGTATGCGTTCCTGGCGTATTTATCGGGGTGAACGTTACGGGCATGTTTTATCTTCAGCACGAGGCGAACATGAGCCCAGCCGCAACGGGTATGCTCATGCTGCCGTGGTCCGTGGCATCGTTTATCGCCATCACGGCGACGGGACGCTATTTTAATCGTATCGGCCCACAACCGCTGATTGTTATCGGCTGCCTGCTGCAGGCGACGGGCATTCTGCTTTTGCTTAACGTCAGTTCGGCTACGCTGCTTCCTGTCGTTGCGTTTACGCTGATGGGCGCGGGGGGAAGCCTGTGCAGCAGTACCGCTCAGAGCAGCGCTTTTCTGACAACGCGCCGGGAAGAGATGCCGGATGCCAGCGCGCTGTGGAATCTCAATCGACAGTTGAGCTTTTTTGCCGGTGCCCTGCTGCTGGCAGAGGTGCTGAGTCTGGCGCAGAGTTATCTGGCGCCGCTTGCCGCATGGCACGGAATGTTTCTTTTTGCCGCAGGCATGACCCTATTGCCTGTACTGTACGTTTTCCGACTTAACAATACGCAGGTGCTTGCCCAGCTGCGACAGGAGAATTCATGACGCCTTTTGAACACGACATTATCGACCTCCACATTGCGCTTGAAAACTGGTTAGGCAAAGGCGAAGGCGACTCCAACGCCCTGCTCGCCCGTTTCCGGCCAGATTTTCTGATGATCCCACCGGGTGGCGTTCATATCGACTATCACGGCCTTGTGGACTTTCTGCACAGTCAGCGAGGAAGCCGCCCCGGACTGAAGATCGTCATTGACGAATTATCCACGATCGAGCGCTGGGATCGTGGCGCGGTACTGCACTACCGGGAGACGCAAACCCGGCCGGACCTGCCCGTCAACGTGCGCTGGTCAACCGCGGTGCTTAATCAGGAAGGCGGCGGGATTACATGGCGTCTGCTGCACGAAACGGCCCAGCCGTAGCACAAAAGAAAAAGGCCCGTCTCACGACGGGCCTTTTTTGACGAAAGGTTGCTTATTCGCGGAACAGCGCTTCGATATTCAGCCCTTGCCCCTGCAGGATTTCACGCAGGCGGCGCAGACCTTCTACCTGAATCTGACGAACACGTTCACGGGTCAGGCCAATTTCGCGGCCGACGTCTTCCAGTGTCGCAGCTTCATACCCCAGTAAACCGAAACGACGTGCCAGCACTTCACGCTGTTTGGCGTTCAGTTCGAACAGCCATTTGACGATGCTCTGCTTCATGTCATCGTCCTGCGTGGTGTCTTCCGGGCCGTTGTCTTTTTCATCGGCCAGGATGTCCAGCAGCGCTTTTTCGGAGTCGCCACCCAGCGGGGTGTCAACCGAGGTAATGCGCTCGTTGAGACGCAGCATACGGCTTACGTCATCAACCGGTTTATCGAGTTGTTCGGCAATTTCTTCTGCGCTTGGCTCGTGGTCCAGTTTATGGGACAACTCGCGCGCGGTACGCAGATAGACGTTCAACTCTTTGACGATGTGGATCGGCAGTCGGATCGTACGGGTCTGGTTCATAATAGCCCGTTCGATGGTCTGACGAATCCACCAGGTCGCGTAGGTTGAGAAACGGAACCCGCGTTCCGGGTCAAACTTCTCAACTGCGCGGATGAGACCTAAGTTGCCCTCTTCAATCAGATCCAGCAGAGCCAGACCACGATTGCCGTAACGGCGGGCAATTTTCACGACCAGTCGCAGGTTACTTTCGATCATGCGACGACGCGAGGCAACATCACCACGCAAAGCACGACGTGCGAAATAGACTTCTTCTTCGGCCGTTAGCAGTGGGGAGTAACCAATCTCCCCAAGGTAAAGCTGAGTCGCGTCCAGTACACGCTGTGTGGCGCCCTGCGATAACAGCTCTTCTTCAGCCAAATCGTTATCACTGGGTTCCTCTTCTACTAAGGCTTTTTCGTCAAAAGCCTCTGCTCCGTTCTCATCAAATTCCGCGTCTTCATTTAAATCATGAACTTTCAGCGTATTCTGACTCATAAGGTGGCTCCTACCCGTGATCCCTGAACGAGACACCCTGGCTGGCATGCCCCGTCAATTTATCGCTGCGGCAAGTACTGCAGCGGGTTTACGGATTTCCCCTTGTAACGAATTTCAAAATGCAAGCGTGTAGAACTGGTTCCGGTGCTACCCATGGTAGCGATTTTTTGCCCCGCCTTAACTTCTTGTTGTTCCCGGACCAGCATTGTGTCGTTATGGGCGTAGGCACTCAGGTAATCATCGTTATGTTTGATGATAATCAGATTACCGTAACCGCGCAGCGCGTTACCGGCATACACAACGCGTCCGTCTGCGGTCGCGATGATAGCCTGTCCTTTACTGCCTGCGATATCGATCCCTTTGTTCCCACCCTCAGAGGTTGCGAAGTTCTCGATAATCTTGCCGTCGGTTGGCCAGCGCCATGCGGTGATGGACGAACTGGCATTCTGACTGCTTGCAGTCGGTTCAGTAGAGCTAACCACAGGTGCCGTGGTCGGTGCTGTGACAACAGTCGCAGTCCCTTTATTATTCGGCAACATTTTGTTAGCAGTCTGATCACCTGAATCCTCAGAATACGTAATTACAGGTTGTGAAGCAACCACCGTGGTGGATTTTTGTGCAGGCTTAACGCTGTTATTTTGAGCCGTCACATCGGCCGCTGAAACCGTATTGCCAGGCGTCAGTGGCGTACCCGTTGCGTTGCCCACCTGGAGCGTTTGGCCAACTTCCAGAGCATACGGGGCCTGGACGTTATTGCGCTGCGCGAGGTCACGGAAATCGTTCCCGGTGATCCAGGCAATGTAGAACAGCGTATCGCCGCGCTTCACGGTATAGGTGCTGCCGCCGGTATAGCTGCCTTTCGGAATGTTCCCATACTGACGGTTATAGACTATGCGGCCATTTTGGGTCTGAACAGGCTGTTCAACTGGCTGAATCTGCGTTGGCTGTGTAACAGGATGTTGCACAGGCTGAATTTGTGGTGTTTGCTGCGGCGCAGCAGTACCCATTTTAGGCGGAGGCGTGATTAACATTCCGCTGGACGTGTTACCGGAGCCGCTGTTTCCCCCGACGGAACTGACGGGCGCAGGCGCGTTATTGGAACTTGTACAGCCTGCCAGCCAGAGCGAAACCAGTGATAATGCCGCAACACGGCTGATGGTGAATTTAGGGCTTCCCGCGCTCATTTATCCCCCAGGAATGTGTTAACTACCAGTGACTTAAAATTTACCGTGATGACACGAATCTTTCGCGCCACACCATACGCTGAATTTGCCTTAATAACCCTGGATAAATCCGAGTCTCAGGCCAACTCCCCCTTTACCAGAGGCACAAAGCGCACGGCTTCCACGGTGTCGATAATATACTCGCCGCCGCGCCGACGAACGCGCTTTAATAGCTGCTGCTCGTCCCCGACGGGCAGAACAAGAATGCCCCCCTCATCCAGCTGCGACAAGAGCGCAGCGGGAATTTCAGGCGGAGCCGCCGTCACGATGATAGCGTCAAACGGGGCGCGAGCCTGCCAACCCTGCCATCCATCACCGTGTCGTGTCGAAACATTATGTAAATCAAGTTGTTTCAGGCGACGACGCGCCTGCCATTGCAAACCTTTGATCCGCTCTACGGAACAGACATGGTGTACCAGATGCGCCAGGATGGCGGTCTGATACCCCGACCCGGTGCCAATCTCCAGCACGCGTGAGTCGGGCGTGAGCTCCAGCAGCTCCGTCATCCGCGCCACCATATAAGGCTGCGAAATCGTCTGGCCTTGCCCGATGGGCAGCGCTACGTTTTCCCACGCTTTGTGTTCAAACGCCTCGTCTACAAATTTCTCACGCGGGACCTGAGCGAGCGCTTCAAGCACGTGCTCGTCGCGGATCCCCTGTGCGCGAAGTTGTTCCAGAAGAGTTTGTACACGTTTGCTTACCATTGCGCGTTCACTCCTGCGCGATCCAGCCAGCCCGACACCACATCATGCGCGCTATACGCGGTTAAATCTACGTGCAGCGGAGTGACCGAGACATAGCCTTCATCCACGGCAGCAAAGTCGGTGTCCGGACCCGCATCGCACTTATCGCCAGGTGGCCCGATCCAGTAAAGCGTGTTGCCGCGAGGATCCTGCTGCGGGATCACCTGATCGGCCGGATGCCGGCTTCCGCAGCGCGTAACGCGAATGCCCTTAATTTCATTGAGAGGAAGATCCGGCACGTTGATGTTCAGAATGCGCCCGGTACGCAGCGGCTCGCGGCCGAGCGCCCGCAGGATCGAGCAGGTCACCGCGGCGGCGGTATCGTAGTGCGTGTGGCCGTTTAACGAGACCGCCAGCGCCGGGAACCCCAGATGGCGCCCTTCCATTGCCGCCGCTACCGTTCCGGAGTAAATCACGTCATCGCCGAGGTTCGGCCCGGCGTTAATGCCGGAGACGACGATATCCGGACGCGGGCGCATCAGCGCGTTCACGCCCAGAAACACGCAGTCCGTCGGCGTGCCCATCTGCACGGCAATATCGCCATTTTCAAAGGTAAAGGTGCGAAGCGACGACTCCAGCGTCAGTGAGTTAGACGCTCCACTGCGGTTACGATCGGGGGCCACGACCTGCACATCCGCAAATTCACGGAGGTGCTTCGCCAGGGTCTGAATGCCCGGCGCGTGGATCCCGTCATCGTTACTCAGCAATATTCGCATAATCACCCGAGGTGTTGATTAGTTCCCTGACAACACTGGTGGCAAAGCTACCTGCCGGCAGCCAGAAGCGTAACTCGACGGTCACGTCATCCCACCAGTTCCAGCTTAACTGCTCCGGATAGAGCAGCATCGCGCGGCGCGCTGCTTCGACTTTTTCCCGCACCAGCAAGGATTGTAATTCCGGCGCATCCGCCACGGCGGACTGCTCAGCGCTCAACGCGTCGCCCTGGGTGCCCCAGTCGCCTGAGCCCGGCAAAGCTGCGGTAATCATCAGCGCTTTGGCATCCACGCGCGACTGCACATCGGCCATTTCTTCGGCCGTTGCCACAAACCAGCTTCCGCGTCCCGCTAATTGTAGCGCATCGCCAACAACAACTTGATTCGCGTCCGGTTTTTTCAGCCTTTCGCTCACAATCTGATTAAACAACGCGCTGCGGGCCGCCGACAACCAAAAACTGCGTTTATTCCTGTCGCGCACCGGCGCATCGCTTTGCGCCCAGCGCAGCGCGCCCTGCAGGTTGCTGCCGCCAATGCCAAAGCGCTGCGCGCCAAAGTAGTTCGGAACGCCGCGTTCATTAATGGCGTTGAGACGTTTTTCAACGTCTTCACGGTTAGTCACTTCGCGCAGCACCAGCGTAAATGCGTTGCCTTTCAACGCCCCCAGGCGCAGCTTGCGCTTGTGGCGGGCGTACTCCAGCACCTTACAGCCTTCAAGCTCAAATTTGCTTAAATCAGGCATCGCATTGCCGGGCACGCGGGCGCAGAGCCACTGCTCGGTGACAGCGTGTTTATCTTTCTGCCCGGCAAAGCTCACTTCCCGGGCGTGAATTTTGAGGAATTTTGCCAGCGCGTCGGCCACAAAGCGGGTGTTGCAGCCGTTTTTCAGAATACGCACCAGGATATGTTCGCCTTCGCCATCGGGCTCAAAGCCCAGATCCTCAACCACGAGGAAATCTTCCGGGCTGGCTTTCAGCACCCCGTTCCCCTGCGGCTTGCCGTGCAGGTATGTCAGGTTATCGAAGTCCGTCATTTTGCCGCCTTCACCAGCAGCGCCACGGCTTCACAGGCAATCCCTTCGCCACGACCGGTAAAGCCCAGCTTCTCCGTGGTGGTGGCTTTGACGTTGACGTCGTCCATATGGCAGCCCAGATCTTCAGCGATAAATACGCGCATCTGCGGAATGTGCGGCAGCATTTTCGGGGCCTGGGCAATAATCGTCACGTCGACGTTGCCGAGTGTGTAACCTTTCGCCTGAATACGGCGCCACGCTTCGCGCAGCAGTTCGCGGCTGTCCGCCCCTTTAAAGGCCGGGTCGGTGTCCGGGAACAGCTTGCCGATATCACCCAGCGCGGCAGCGCCGAGCAGCGCGTCGGTCAGCGCATGCAGCGCCACGTCGCCATCAGAATGCGCCAGCAGCCCTTTTTCGTAAGGAATACGTACGCCGCCAATGATAATTGGGCCTTCTCCGCCAAAGGCGTGTACATCAAAACCGTGTCCAATTCGCATTATGCCTTCTCCTGATGGGTCGAACGGGTAAGATAAAATTCCGCGAGCTGTAAATCTTCCGGGCGCGTCACTTTTATATTATCAGCGCGCCCTTCAACAAGCGTGGGGTGAAAACCGCAATACTCCAGCGCGGAGGCTTCGTCCGTGATGGTCGCGCCTTCATTAAGGGCACGCGTTAAGCAGTCGTGGAGCAGTTCGCGGGGGAAAAATTGCGGCGTCAGCGCGTGCCATAAGTCGACGCGCTCAACGGTGTGGGCGATGGCACGCTTGCCCGGCTCGGCACGCTTCATGGTATCGCGCACCGGCGCGGCCAGAATGCCGCCCACTTTACTGGTTTCGCTCAGCGCCAGCAGGCGTGCCAGGTCGTCCTGATGCAGGCACGGACGTGCCGCGTCATGGACCAGCACCCACTGGGCGCTTCCGGCAGCCTGAATGCCCGCCAGCACGGAATCGGCGCGCTCGGCGCCGCCATCAACGACGGTAATCTGTGGGTGGTTTGCCAGCGGCAGCTGCGCAAAGCGGGCATCGCCGGGACTGATGGCGATGACCACGTGCGTCACCCGCGGGTGCGCCAGCAGCGCCGCCACGGCGTGCTCAAGGATCGTTTTATCGCCAATTGAGAGGTACTGCTTGGGACATTCTGTCTGCATGCGCCGGCCAAAACCTGCGGCCGGCACCACGGCACATACGTCCGAAAAAGTTGCTGCCATGTCGTAATCCTGGGCCTGATTATCGATTGTTTTGTGCTGAGCCCTGATTGCGTTTAGACGCATCCGGAACCAGACGATAAAAGGTTTCGCCCGGCTTAGTCATACTGAGTTCATTGCGTGCGCGCTCCTCAATCGCCTCCTGGCCGCCATTGAGGTCATCAATTTCAGCAAAGAGTTGATCGTTACGCGCCTTAAGTTTGGCATTTGTTGCCTGCTGAGCCGCGACGTCATCGCTCACCCGGCTGTAGTCGTGCAGCCCGTTCTTACCGAACCACAACGAATATTGCAGCCAGACCAGCAAAGCCAGCAACAGCAGCGTTAGTTTACCCATCCTGCCCCCTGAAAAAACGGCATCATCATCCCATAACTTTCCGTTCGACTCTACTGCGGGGTTTTAATTATGTCGCAAGTTAGCCCATCAGCCATAAAAACAGCAGGCCAAAGATGACGACAACGGTGGCAATCGTGATAACCGTACTGTACAGGAGCTTGCCGTTGAAAAGGGAGTGCAGCGCAACCCCGACAACGACCGCAACGGGCATCAGCGCCAGGAAGAAGGGCCAGGTGTAGAGAAAGAAGAAAAGGGTGTTACCACCGTAGATCAAAAACGGAATACCCAGCGCCAGTAACCACGACGCAAAGCCGACTATCGCCCCAGGGAAGGACCAGGTCGTCTCATTGTCGGTGGTTAACGGTTCCGACCCGGTGGTGATAATGTAGTTTTCACTGTTGCGCATAGCTAATCCTGTGACCGTGACTCATCGTTCGGGAAGACAGCTCCCGAACGATACCGCCTCAGGATCTGATAATATCGTCCCGTCTGAGCAGGTCTAATAATTGGCTTACTAAATTTGTTACCAATTGTTGACCTTCCAGGTGAATCTCAGGCGATTCAGGCGCTTCGTAAACCGAGTCAATTCCGGTGAAGTTTCGCAGCTCGCCGGCACGCGCTTTTTTGTACAGCCCTTTCGGATCGCGCGCTTCGCAGATCTCCAGCGGCGTATCGACAAACACTTCGATAAAGCGATCCTGACCCACGCGCTCGCGCACCATCTGGCGCTCGGCGCGGTGCGGTGAGATAAACGCCGTCAGCACCACCAGCCCGGCGTCTGCCATCAGGCTGGCGACTTCGCCCACCCGGCGAATGTTCTCTTTGCGGTCGTCGTCGCTGAACCCCAAATCGCTGCACAGGCCGTGACGCACGTTGTCGCCATCCAGCAGGTAGGTACTTACTCCCTGCTGATGCAGCGCCTCTTCCAGCGCGCCCGCCACCGTGGATTTACCGGAGCCAGACAGCCCGGTAAACCACAGCACCACCCCACGGTGGCCGTGGAGCTGTTCGCGCTGGGCGACGGTGACCGGATGAGGATGCCAGACGACGTTCTCATCATGGGCGGCCATTACTTGCCTCCCAGCAGATCGCGGGCGCCCCAGTGCGGGAAGTGCTTACGCACCAGCGCGTTCAGCTCCAGCTCGAAGGCGCTGAACTCAGAGGTCACGCTCGCCTGCGCGTTAGGCTCGCGCACCATGCCCGCGCCGACGGTAACGTTGGTCAGGCGGTCAATAAAGATCAGCCCGCCCGTCACCGGGTTCTGCTGATACGGATCCAGCACCAGCGGCTCGTCGAAGGTCAGATCCACCAGGCCGATACCGTTCAGCGGCAGCTCGCTCACGTCACGGTGGGTCAGGTTGTTGATGTCCACCTGGAACTGAATGCCGTCCACGCGGGCGCGGGTTTTCTTGCCCGCAATTTTGATGTCGTAGCTCTGGCCTGCGGTCAGCGGCTGTTCGGCCATCCACACCACGTCCACGGAAGCGCCCTGCACCGCCGCCAGCGTCTCCTGCGCGTCGACCAGCAGGTCACCGCGGCTGATATCAATTTCGTCTTTCAGCACCAGCGTGACCGCTTCCCCTGCCCCGGCTTCCTGCAGGTCGCCATCGAACGTCACAATGCGAGCGATTGCCGACTCCACGCCGGATGGCAGCACCTTCACGCGCTGCCCCACCTTCACGGAACCGGAAGCAATAGTGCCGGAGAAGCCGCGGAAATCGAGGTTTGGACGGTTCACGTACTGCACCGGGAAGCGCATTGGCTGAGTGTCGACCACGCGATGAATTTCAACGGTCTCCAGCACTTCCAGCAGCGTCGGGCCGCTGTACCACGGCATGTTCGCGCTCTGGGAGGCGACGTTATCCCCTTCCAGCGCCGAGAGCGGCACAAAGCGAATATCCAGGTTGCCCGGCAGCTGTTCGGCAAAGGTCAGGTAGCTCTGGCGGATCTCCTCGAATTTTTCTTCGCTGAAGTTCACCAGATCCATCTTGTTGACCGCCACCACCAGGTGCTTGATCCCCAGCAAAGTGGAGATAAAGCTGTGGCGACGGGTTTGATCCAGCACGCCTTTACGGGCGTCCATCAGCAGGATCGCCAGATCGCAGGTGGATGCGCCGGTCGCCATATTGCGGGTGTACTGCTCGTGCCCCGGGGTGTCGGCGATAATAAACTTGCGCTTCTCGGTGGAGAAATAGCGATAGGCCACGTCAATAGTGATGCCCTGCTCGCGCTCCGCCTGAAGGCCGTCCACCAGCAGCGCCAGGTCAAGTTTTTCGCCCTGGGTGCCGTGACGCTTGCTGTCGTTATGCAGGGAAGAGAGCTGATCTTCATAAATCTGGCGCGTGTCGTGCAGCAGGCGGCCAATAAGGGTACTTTTCCCGTCATCCACGCTGCCGCAGGTCAGAAAGCGCAGCAGGCTTTTATGTTGTTGGGCGTGCAGATACGCTTCCACGCCGCCTTCGTTGGCAATTTGTTGAGCAATAGTGGTGTTCATGGCGGCTCCTTAGAAATAACCCTGACGTTTCTTCAGCTCCATGGAGCCTGCCTGGTCGCGGTCAATCACGCGCCCCTGTCGCTCGCTGGTTGTGGACACCAGCATCTCTTCGATGATCTCCGGCAGCGTCTGCGCGTTCGATTCCACCGCGCCGGTCAGCGGCCAGCAGCCGAGGGTACGGAAACGGACCATCTGTTTTTTGATCACTTCACCCGGCTGCAGGTCGATACGATCGTCGTCAATCATCATCAGCATGCCGTCGCGCTCCAGCACCGGGCGCTCGGCGGCCAGGTACAGCGGAACAATCTCGATGTTTTCCAGATAGATGTACTGCCAGATATCCAGCTCGGTCCAGTTAGAGAGCGGGAAGACGCGAATGCTTTCGCCCTTGTTGATCTGGCCGTTGTAGTTGTGCCACAGCTCCGGGCGCTGGTTTTTCGGATCCCAGCGATGGAAGCGGTCGCGGAAGGAGTAGATTCGCTCTTTGGCACGGGACTTTTCTTCGTCACGCCGCGCGCCGCCGAAAGCCGCGTCAAAACCGTACTTGTTCAGCGCCTGCTTCAGCCCTTCGGTTTTCATGATGTCGGTATGCTTGGCGCTGCCGTGGACGAACGGGTTAATGCCCATCGCCACCCCTTCCGGATTTTTGTGCACCAGCAGCTCGCAGCCGTAGGCTTTGGCGGTACGGTCGCGGAATTCGTACATTTCGCGGAATTTCCAGCCGGTATCCACGTGCAGCAGCGGGAACGGCAGCGTGCCCGGATAAAACGCTTTACGCGCCAGGTGCAGCATGACGCTGGAATCTTTACCGATGGAGTACATCATCACCGGGTTAGAGAACTCGGCGGCCACTTCGCGGATAATATGGATACTTTCCGCTTCGAGCTGCCGCAGGTGAGTAAGTCGTTTTTGGTCCATAACCGTTCCTTAAGCCAAATTTACAACAGAAGAACCAAAGCCTTCTGTATCGGTTGTGTGTTGGAACCAGGCGAGGGTGCTGTGCAGCTGCACCACCTCTCCCACCACGATCAGGGCAGGCATCGGGGCGTCTTTCGCCAGGGTTGCAAGGTCTTGTAATGTGCCGATAGCGACATGCTGATCGACGCGCGTACCGCGAGAAATGACGGCAACGGGCGTCGTCGCCTCGCGACCGTGCTGAATAAGCTGTTCGCTGATGTCCGCCGCCTTCATCGTGCCCATGTATATCGCCAGCGTTTGTCGGCTCTGGGCGAGGTGCGACCAGTCAAACGGCGTGCTGTCGGCCTTGTAGTGCCCGGTCACAAAGGTGACGCTCTGGGCGTAATCGCGATGGGTTAGCGGAATGCCGGCGTAGGCCGTCACGGCTGACGCCGCCGTGATGCCGGGCACCACCTGGAACGGCACGCCAGCTTCGGCTGCCGCCTGCAGTTCTTCACCGCCGCGACCGAAAATGAACGGGTCGCCCCCTTTCAGGCGCACCACGGTTTTGCCCGCTTTCGCGGCGGCAATCAGCATCTGGTTGGTATCGTGCTGCGGCACGGAGTGTTCCCCCGCCCGTTTGCCGACGCAGATTTGCTCCGCATCGCGACGGATCAGCTCGCGCACGCCATCGGTGACCAGGTGGTCGTAGAACACTACGTCCGCATCCTGCAGAACCTGCAGGCCGCGCAGCGTCAGCAAACCGGCATCGCCCGGCCCGGCTCCCACCAGAATAATTTCCCCGCCCGTACTGCCGGGGTTATCCAGTTCGTCTTCGAGAATTTTCTGCGCCGCCGTCTCATTGCCCGCCTGCATCAGGCTGGCAAAGCGGCCGCGAAATACGCGCTCCCAGAAGCGACGGCGTTCCGTCACGCTGGTCAGGCGGTTTTTTAAATGGTTGCGCCAGTAGCTGGCTTTCTCCGCCATGCGCCCGAGGCTGGTCGGCAGCAGCGCTTCGATCTTTTCCCGCAGCACGCGCGCCAGCACCGGCGCGGTGCCGCCGGAGGAGATCGCCACCAGCAGCGGCGAGCGGTCAACGATCGACGGGAAGATAAACGAGCATAAAGGCTGGTCGTCCACCACGTTCACCAGACGGTAACGGGCCTGGGCCGCGTCGGAGATCCGCCGGTTCAGTTCCCGATTTTCAGTCGCCGCAATCACCAGCACTACGCTATCGATCTGTGACTCGTCGAAATCCGCCTCTTCAACAACCCGCACCTGTGCCCCTGCGCGCTGCAAAAACGCGATTTTGCGATCGGCAATTTCTCCCGTGCCGACAACCAGTACCGGTCGGTCTTTTAAGGCGGCAAAAAGGGGCAGATAGTCCACAGGCAACAACTCACTAACAACGAGGAATAGAGGGACTATAGGGGGCGGCTTAGATCGAATGAAATTACGAATTGGAATGAGTAGTTACTCAATGGAATAACGCCGTGAAAAAGCAAATACCAAAAAATGCTTAACACGCGAAATTTCGGGCATTTAAGAGCAATTCAAATTGTGTATGGACGATCACAGTTTCATACTATGCACGTTATTATTTTGCTCTGTTTTTAAGGACTCACTATGTTTTCCGCAACGCGCCACCGTATTGCTGCCCTGGCGCTCGGCGTTTGCTTTATCCTTCCGGCTCAGGCAAAAAATCAACCTTATGGTGAAATCGCCACTATGCAGGCGCGACATATTGCGACGGTTTTCCCTGGCCGCATGACCGGTTCACCCGCGGAGATGCTCTCCGCCGACTATATTCGCCAGCAGTTTGCACTGATGGGCTACCAGAGTGACATACGCTCGTTTCACAGCCGCTACATCTATACCTCACGCAATAAAACGCAAAACTGGCATAACGTGACCGGCAGCACGGTGATTGCGGCGCATGAGGGGAAAGCGGCTGAGCAGATTATTATCATGGCGCACCTGGATACCTATGCGCCAATGAGCGACGCCGATATTGATAATAACCTCGGGGGACTGACGCTGCAGGGCATGGACGATAACGCAGCGGGTCTCGGTGTGATGCTTGAACTGGCTGAACGCCTTAAAAATATTCCGACGAAATACGGTATTCGCTTTGTGGCGACCAGCGGCGAAGAAGAAGGAAAACTCGGCGCTGAGAATCTCCTTAAACGGATGAGCGCTGAGGAGAAGAAAAATACGCTGCTGGTGATTAACCTCGATAACCTGATCGTGGGCGATAAGCTCTATTTTAATAGTGGACAGAGCACGCCGAGCAGCGTGCGTAAACTCACCCGCGACCGTGCGCTGGCGCTTGCCCGTACGCATGGCGTCTATGCCGCAACAAACCCAGGCGGTAACCCGGATTATCCAAAAGGCACTGGCTGTTGTAACGACGGGGAAGTGTTTGATAAGGCAGGCATTCCGGTGTTGTACGTCGAGGCGACGAACTGGGCGCTGGGCAAAAAGGATGGCTATCAGCAGCGCGCTAAATCGAAAGCGTTCCCGGACGGGACCAGCTGGCATGACGTGCGGCTGGATAATCAGCAGCACATTGATAAAACGCTGCCGCAGCGGATTGAGCACCGCAGCCGGGACGTGGTGAAAGTGATGCTGCCGCTGGTGAAGGAGCTGGCGAAAGCGGGCAAAGCCTGAGGTTTTTAAGTATAGCGGGGCCTGATGCCCTCACCCCAACCCTCTCCCACAGGGAGAGGGAGGATAAAGGATCACCCTTCGTGCAGCCCGCACTCGCGCTTCAGCCCGAAGAATCGCGTCTCTTCTTCCGCCATTCCCGGCTCCCATTTGCGCGTGGTGTGGGTGTCGCCCACGGACAGGTAGCCCTGGTCCCATAGCGGATGGTACTTGAGCCCGTGTTTTTGCAGATACTGATACACCGTGCGGTTATCCCAGTCGATAATCGGCAGCACTTTGAACACGCCGCGCTGTACCGCCAGTACCGGTAAGGTTGCGCGGCTCCCGGACTGCTCGCGGCGCAGGCCGGCAAACCACGTCTGGGCGTTCAGCTCTTTCAGCGCCCGGTTCATCGGCTCAACTTTGTTGATCTCATTGTATTTCTCAATACCCTCAACGCCCTGCTCCCACAGCTTGCCGTAGCGCGCCTCCTGCCAGGCCGCGCTTTCCGTTGCGCGGTAGACTTTAAGGTTCAGCCTGAGCTTGTCCGTCAGCTCGTCGATAAACTGGTAGGTTTCCGGGAACAGGTAGCCGGTATCGGTGAGGATCACCGGTATGTCCGGACGGATCTGATTCACCAGATGCAAACTGACCGCCGCCTGAATACCAAAGCTTGATGAGAGCACATACTCTCCCGGCAGGTTTTCCAGCGCCCACGCTACGCGCCCTTCGGCGTCCAGCTTTTCAAGGTGAGCGTTAGTTTCTGCCAGCGCCAGAATGCGTTCGACTTTTGGCAGGTCATTAAGGGCGTTTAGATCGAGTACGGACATAATTACCTCTCGTGGTTACTCCCAGAAATCCCTTGCGGGATCGAGCACCGGGCGAATGATGCCCGCACGCACCGTAAAGTCGCCAAAGCCTTCACCCGCTTCGCGCTCTTTCGCCCAGCGCCCGACAAGCTCGTCGATAGAATCAAGAATTTCCGGCTCGGTGATGTTCTCGCGGAACATGCGTGGAATACGCGTGCCGATACGGTTACCACCCAGGTGCAGGTTATAACGACCCGGCGCTTTCCCCACCAGCCCCAGCTCGGCCAGCATCGCGCGACCGCAGCCGTTCGGGCAGCCCGTCACGCGCATAACAATATGCTCGTCCGGAATACCGTGTTTTTCCAGAATCGCTTCCACTTTGTCAGTAAATGACGGCAGGAAACGCTCGGCTTCGGCCATCGCCAATGGACAGGTCGGGAACGACACGCAGGCCATCGAGTTTTCACGCTGTGGCTTCACCGCATTCATCAACCCGTGCTCGCGCGCCAGTTCCTCAATTTTCGCCTTTTCGCTTTCCGGCACGCTGGCGACGATCAGGTTCTGGTTAGCGGTGATACGGAACTCGCCTTTGTGGATCTTCGCGATTTCCAGCAGACCGGTTTTCAGCGGGCGGCCCGGATAATCCAGAATACGGCCATTTTCAATGAACAGCGTCAGGTGCCAGTTATTGTCGATGCCTTTCACCCAGCCGATGCGATCGCCGCGACCGGTGAATTCGTAAGGGCGGATCGGCTCAAATTTGATCCCCGCACGACGCTCCACTTCCTCTTTGAACGTTTCAACGCCCACGCGCTCCAGAGTGTACTTGGTTTTCGCGTTTTTACGGTCGGTACGGTTGCCCCAGTCGCGCTGGGTGGTCACTACCGCTTCCGCCACGGCCAGAGTGTGCTCCAGCGGCAGGAAGCCGAACTCGCTCGCGGTGCGGGCGTAGGTTTTCTTGTTACCGTGCTCAATAGACAGGCCGCCGCCCACCAGCAGGTTAAAGCCAATCAGCTTGCCGTTTTCGGCAATCGCCACGAAGTTCATGTCGTTGGCGTGCAGATCGATGTCGTTCTGCGGCGGGATCACCACCGTGGTTTTGAACTTACGCGGCAGGTAGGTCTGACCGAGGATCGGTTCTTCGTCAGTGGTCGCGACTTTTTCCTGATCGAGCCAGATCTCCGCATAGGCGCGGGTACGCGGCAGCAGGTGCTCGGAAATTTTCTTCGCCCACTCATACGCTTCGGCGTGCAGCTCGGACTCGTACGGGTTCGAGGTGCAGAGCACGTTACGGTTCATGTCGTTGGCGGTTGCCAGCGCGTCCAGACCCACGGAGTGGAGCATCTGGTGCACCGGCTTCACGTTCTTCTTCAGAATCCCGTGGAACTGGAAGGTCTGACGGTTGGTCAGGCGGATGCTGCCATAAATCGTGTTTTCACCCGCAAATTTGTCGATCGCCTGCCACTGTTTGGTGGTGATCACTCCACCCGGCAGGCGGCAGCGCAGCAGCATCGCGTGGCGCGGCTCCAGCTTCTGTTCTGCGCGCTCGGCGCGGATATCGCGGTCGTCCTGCTGATACATGCCGTGGAAACGGATCAGCAGGAAGTTGTCGCCTTTGAAACCGCCGGTCAGGCCGTCATTCAGATCTTCAGCAATAGTGCCGCGCAGATAGTTGCTTTCCAGCTTCATGCGCTCGGCGTCTGTCAGTTTACCTTCGACCACCAGTGGCCCTGGATGTTTTTCGCTCATTAGTAGACATCTCGCTGATAACGGCGCTCAACGCGCAGCTCACTTAAAAATTCATCCGCCGCTTCGGCATCCATACCGCCGAATTCGGCAATCACTTCCAGCAGTGCCTGCTCAACGTCTTTCGCCATGCGATTGGCGTCGCCGCAGACATAAATGTGGGCACCGTCATTGATCCAGCGCCACAGCTCTGCGCCCTGTTCGCGCAGTTTGTCTTGTACGTATACTTTTTCTTTCTGATCGCGGGACCAGGCCAGATCGATGCGGGTCAGTACGCCCTCTTTGACGTAGCGCTGCCACTCAACCTGGTAGAGGAAATCTTCGGTAAAGTGCGGGTTGCCGAAGAACAGCCAGTTTTTACCCGGCGCGTCGTCCGCGGCACGCTGCTGCATAAAGGCGCGGAACGGCGCGATGCCGGTGCCCGGGCCAATCATGATCACCGGAGTTTCCGGGTTCGCCGGCAGGCGGAAGTTGTCGTTGTGCTCGATAAAGACGCGCACCTCGCCCTCTTCTTCCACGCGGTCCGCCAGGAAGCTTGATGCCCCACCCGCGCGGGCGCGGCCTTCGATGTCGTAGCGCACCACGCCGACGGTAACGTGAACTTCGCTTTCCACTTCCGCCTGGGAAGAGGCGATAGAGTACAGGCGTGGGGTCAGCGGACGCAGCAGACCGATCAGCGCATCGGCATCCAGCTGTGCCGGAGAGAAACGCACCATATCGACAATTGGCGTCGTCGCGGCGTAATGCTGCAGCTTCGCTTTGTCGCCCACCAGCGGCAGCAGGGATTCGCTGCGCGTTAGGGTGGCATAATTCTCGACGATATTCGGAGTGTTCACCGTCAGCTCGAAATGCCACTGCAGCGCCTCTGAAAGTGGCTGGGTTTTGCCGTCAACGGTGACGGGCTCGTCACCCTTCAGCCACAGCAGTTCCACCAGCTCTTTCACCAGCGCCGGATCGTTCTGATACCAGACGCCCAGCGCATCGCCAGGCTGATAGCGCAGGCCGGAGTCGCCAAGATCGATTTCAATATGGCGCACGTCTTTTTCCGAGTCGCGGCCCGTAATTTTCTGGTTCACCGACAGGCTCGCCGTCAGCGGCGACTCTTTGGTGTACGGGCTGGTGTGGATCTCATTGACGGTGCCCGCAGCGGTCACCGCGGCCTGCGCTCGCGTCTCTTTCGGGACGCGGGCTTTCAACACCTCAACGATGCGCGCACGCCATTCAGCGGCGGCAGTCTGGTATTCCACATCCGCGTCCACGCGGTCCAGCAGGCGCTCCGCGCCCAGCTCCGCCAGCTTGCTGTCGAAGTCTTTACCGGACTGGCAGAAGAATTCATAGGAGGTATCGCCCAGGCCAAAGACGGCAAACGCCGTGCCGTTCAGCTTCGGCGCTTTTTTCGAGAACAGGAACTTATGCAGCGCCACCGCTTCTTCAGCAGGTTCACCTTCACCCTGGGTCGAGGCGACCATCACCAGCAGTTTTTCTGACGCGATTTGTTTGAATTTATAATCCCCGGCGTTGACCAGGTTCACGTTCAGTTTGGCGGCCAGCAGATCATCACGCAGCGCTTCGGCCACGCGGCGGGCGTTGCCCGTCTGCGAGGCGCTAATCAGCGTAATAGCAGGAATTTCCACGGCCGTTGCCGGTGCGCCAGCCACCGCGCCAGGCTGCTGGTTGAGCATTCCCCAGAAATAACCGGAGACCCAGGCAAGCTGAGTGGGAGAAAAATCAGAGGTGGCAGCCTGAAGGCGCGCCAGTTGCTCCGGGTTAAGGGGAAGCAAATTTGAAGGTGGGGCCTGTGTTGTCATGCGTCGTTATGTTCCAGTAGTCAAGCGGACTTTAAGCGAATAAATCCAAACTGAAGATAAGGTTAACGGCGTGGATAATAACAATTAAAGAAGGGATGGAAATAATAAATAACCAAATGGACTAACCTGTTTTAGTTATCGTTCTTAGCGATAAAAACGATTGAATAACCATCTGAAATAAAAGAATAAAAACCAATAATCACCCTGAATACCGGGCGTTCACCGTTCAGAGCCGTTTTAGTTAATGCTAAAAATTGTGCTTTCCGGTACTATGCGGCGGTTTTTTCCGCATTACTGAGAGCGATCATGTCCACCACACTGTTTAAAGATTTCACCTTCGAAGCCGCCCACCACCTTCCGCACGTTCCTGCAGGACATAAATGCGGCCGCCTGCACGGGCATTCGTTTATGGTGCGTCTTGAGATCACCGGTGAAGTTGATCCGCATACCGGTTGGATCATGGACTTTGCCGAGCTGAAGGCCGCGTTTAAGCCGACCTACGATCGTCTGGATCACTACTATCTCAACGATATTCCGGGTCTGGAAAACCCGACCAGCGAAGTGCTGGCAAAATGGATCTGGGATCAGATGAAGCCGCTGGTACCGCTGCTGAGCGCGGTGATGATCAAAGAAACCTGCACGGCAGGCTGCGTGTATCGCGGAGAGTAAAAAAAAGCCCGGCAAAACCGGGCTTTTTTTTAGGCAATATTCAGATACTTGTGCGTCTGCATCGACAGGCGCCAGTTGCGCGCAATGCAGGTTTCAATGCACAGGCGCGTCGCATCCTCTTTCTGGCTGATCGGCTGTAGGGCGATTACCCGCTGCTTCTCATCCGTCAGCGTCGCCAGCAGTTCATCCAGCGCTTCGATATCACGTACGCGTCCTACCGGATGCTTAATTTCATCCGCGCGCTCCAGCGCCTGAGACAGCACGTCATACCCGCCACGCATATTCACTTTTGGCGATACCGTCACCCAGGTGGTGTGCGAGCAGCGCACTTCATGGGTGCCGCTGGTCTCAATCTGGCAGCTGTAGCCGTTCTTTTCGAGCAGCTCGGTCAGCGGCGTCAGATCGTGAATGCAGGGTTCGCCGCCGGTGATGACGACGTGGCGAGCCGTCCAGCCCTGGCGACCAATAATGGCCAGCAGGTCTTCTGCACTGCCCGCGCCCCACTTATCGCTCTCTTTGGTTTTCGCCAGAATGCTAAACAGCGACACTTCCCGATCTGCGAGCTTATCCCACGTATGTTTGGTATCACACCAGGCACAGCCAACCGGGCATCCCTGTAAACGAATAAAGATAGCGGGAACGCCGGTAAAGTAACCCTCGCCTTGCAGGGTCTGGAACATCTCGTTAATCGGGTACTGCATAGTCATCTCAGTAAAGGGGATAAACGATAAGTATCGCAGATCCCCGTCGGATGGTCATGCTCCATCGGTGCTTTGCGCGCTAATCGCCGCCATAAAGCGCGCAGTAATTTGCTGTGGGCGGGTGATCGCCCCGCCGACAACGACCGTATGCGCGCCCAGCGCCAGACACCGGGCCGCGCGCTCGGGCGTATCCACGTTGCCTTCGGCAACCACGGGGACCGTCACGGCCGCCAGCACCGCTTTCAGGAACGCACAGTCATTCTCCGGAAGCGTATGGCCTGCCGTTTCCGCCGTATAGCCGTACAGCGTGGTACCGACGCAGTCAAAGCCAAGCGTCTGCGCCGTCACGGCTTCGTCTACGGTGGAAATATCTGCCATCAGCAGTACCGAGGGGTAACGTGAGCGGATGGCCGTGACCAGTGTTTCCAGGGATTCACCGCCAGGACGTTCCCGCGCCGTCGCATCAAGGGCAATGATTTCCGGAGAGACGGCCATGAGCTCATCCACCTCTCTCATCGTAGCGGTGATAAATACTTCGCTCCCTGGATAGTCCCGTTTGATGATGCCGATAACCGGTAAAGACACCTGCTGCTTAATGGCCTCGATATCCACCACGCTGTTGGCGCGAATGGCGAAGGCTCCGCCCTGTGCCGCCGCCAGCGCCATTCGCGACATGATAAACGGGCTGTGCAGCGGTTCGTTTTCCAGCGCCTGACAGGAGACGACCAGTTTTCCCTTCAGGTTATCCAGTACATTTTTCATTACGATAAGATCTCTTCCACTTCGTTTTTGATAATCGTGACGTGCGGGCCATAAATGACCTGTACACCGTTACCGCGCACGATAACGCCGCGCGCGCCGGTGGCTTTCAGCGCCGCGTCATTCACTTTGCTGCCGTCTTTGACCGTCACGCGAAGCCGCGTGGCGCAGCAGTCCACCTCTTCCAGATTGTCTTTTCCGCCTAACCCGGCGATCACCGCCGCAGCGCGCTCGCTTTGCGGCAGGCTGACGTCATCAACCATCGCCTCCTTTTCACGGCCCGGCGTGGCGAAATCAAAGCGGTTAATCAGGTAGCGGAAAGTGAAGTAGTAGAGGAAGAACCACGGCACGCCGACCAGCGGAACGAACATCCAGTTGGTTTTGGCCTCCCCCTGCAATATGCCGAACAGCACGAAGTCAATAAAACCGCCGGAGAAGGTCTGCCCGATGGTTATGTGCAGCATGTGCGCGAGCATAAACGCCAGCCCGTCAAACAGCGCGTGAATGACGTAGAGCACCGGGGCAATGAACAGGAAGGAGAACTCGATGGGCTCGGTAATTCCCGTCAGGAATGAGGTTAACGCCGCGGAGAGCAGCAGCCCGGCAACGCGCTTTTTGTTCTCCGGTTTCGCCGTGTGGTACATCGCCAGACACGCGCCGAGCAGGCCAAACATCATCGTGATAAAGCGCCCGGACATGAAGCGTGACGTGCCTTCATAGAAATGCTGCGTGTTCGGGTCGGCGAGCTGGGCGAAGAAGATCCGCTGCGTGCCCTCAACCAGGTGGCTGTTGACGATCTCGCTGCCGCCGAGCGCGGTGGTCCAGAACGGCAGATAGAAGATATGGTGCAGACCAAACGGGCCAAGCATGCGCAAAATAAAGCCGTACAGCAGCGTGCCAAGATAACCGGTGGCATCCACCAGCCCGCCCAGACCAAAAATAAGCTTCTGGAAATGCGGCCAGACCACGGTCATGATCGCGCCAACGAGTATTGCCGCCAGCGAGCTGATAATCGGGACAAAGCGCGAGCCGCCAAAAAAGCCCAGGAACTGCGGAAGCGCTATCTTGTTAAACCGATGATGCAGCGCGCAGGTCACGAGACCAATCACCACGCCGCCAAACACCCCGGTTTCCAGCGTCTGAATACCCAGCGTCATGCCCTGCCCTACAGCGCCCGGGTTCTCGTGCGCCAGTTTGCCGGTGAGGATCAGCAGCGCGTTGATGGTGGCGTTCATCACCAGAAACGCGAGTAGCGCTGCCAGCCCAGCCGTGCCCTTATCGTTTTTTGCCAGCCCGACGGCCACCCCAACCGCAAACAGCACCGAGAGGTTCGCAAACACAATCGAACCCGCACTGCTCATGATGGTGAAAATGGCCTGTAGCCAGCTCACATCTAAAAACGGATAGGCCGCCAGCGTATTAGGGTTCGATAACGCCCCGCCGATACCGAGCAGCAGACCCGCCGCGGGCAATACGGCGATAGGCAACATAAAGGATTTGCCAAAGCGCTGCGCTTTTTCAAACCATCCACCCGATGAAGCGCCACTGAATATTTGCATCATTTTTTCATCCCCCCATTAAAAGATGAAAATTTTTACCATATAAATATTTTATAGTGAAAATTATCATCACAAACCAGGAGGCCGATCATACTTTTTTAAAATGACTGGCATCTTTCCCCCGCTTTCCGCCACACTAGTCGCAGTGAAATACATTAAGGACGTGGCATGTCGGACCATGAAAACCTGCTGCTGAAGCTCCGCCAGGAGGCTTCCGGGTACAGCCCAACGCAACAAAAACTCGGTGAGTTTGTCCTCAGCGACCCTGCCCGGGTGCTCTACCTGACCATCACCGAACTGGCGCGAGAGAGCCACACCAGCGAGGCCAGCGTGACGCGTCTTTGCCGGACGCTGGGGTGTAAGGGGTATAACGAATTCAAAATGGCGCTGGCGCTGGATATTCAGCAGGGCCAGCCCGCGCGTCAGGCGGGGGATGAGATTGACAGCGTGGTGGATGAATCGGTGCAGGCTTTGCAGGATACCGCGAGACTCCTCGACCGCGCGCTGCTTGAAAAAGCCGCACTGGCGCTGCATCAGGCGCAGTCCGTGCAGATTTATGGCGTCGCGGCCAGCGCGATCCTCGGGGAGTATCTGCATTACAAGTTATTAAGGCTGGGTAAATCCGCACAGCTGTTTAGCGATATGCACCGCGCAGCCATGAATGCGACCACGCTTTCGGCAGAGACGCTGGTGGTGGCGATCTCCAGCTCCGGTTCAACGCGAGATTTACTTCACGTGGTGAAACTTGCCCGCAAGCGCGGGGTGAAGGTTCTGGCGCTCAGCAACACGCCCCGCAGCCCGCTGGCGTCTCTTAGCGATATGCTGCTGGTGGCCGCCAAGCCAGAAGGCCCTCTTAGCGCGGGCGCGCTCAATGCCAAAGTTGGGGTGATGCTGCTGGTCGAATTACTTACGACATCCATGATTGCGCTGGATGGTCATTACGCTGACGTCAGCCAGCAAACGGCCAGCGCCACGCTTCCTCTTCTGCTCTGAAAACCCTTCGCAGGCTAAATAAAATAGCCTGCGTTTTATTTTGTTTAATTTTACTTAAGCAGGGCTCAATTCATTTATACGATAAATGTTTGGTGTAACAAATTATTTTGTTTATTACAGTTTGAATTATTTCCCTCGCGCCACCCCAGAGACAAAAACAGATTAAAATCATTAAGTTAAAATAAAAACATGAATAAATTGAATTTTTCCGCTTTCTGCAATGTCCAATATTTTCACCCGATTTCCTTTCCTTAAAATAAGCTTAAGACGCTGTCGGTCCCGACGTTTTATTATTTAAACGCCGTTTACTTTTGCGCGCCTACAATCCGCCTCATCAATCATAATGAGACGGTAATAATGAAGATGTTATTAATTACAGGCGTGACTGGGTTTCTGGGCGGTGCAGTACTTGAAAAAATCCTGACCAGCGATCAATCCGTAAAACTCCTTTTGCTTGCCCGTGCCGGCGATCCGCAAAGTGGGCTGGCGCGCGTGCAGGAGAATATGCGTAAGTTCAACATTTCTGAGGAGAAACTGGCCTCCCTGAGCGTAGATAATATCCTCATCGGCGACCTCAGCCAGCCGGAAGCCTTTCTGAACGATCCCCGTCTGGACCAGGTTACGCATGTCGTTAACTGCGCGGCAGTTGCGTCATTTGGTAATAACCCGCTGATCTGGAGGGTGAACGTAGAGGGTACGCTAGCGCTGGCGCGCCGCATGGAGCAGGTCGCAGGGCTGCAGCGTTTCCTGCATGTAGGCACCGCAATGTCATGCACGCCGGAGCAGGATTCGCTGGTCGCCGAAAGTGCGGAATTCAGAGAAAACGCTGAGCACCTGGTGGAATATACGTATTCGAAGTCAACCATCGAACAGCTGATGCGCCAGGAATGTCCTAACCTGCCGCTGCTCATCGCCCGTCCGTCCATCGTCGTCGGCCATACCCGCCACGGCTGCACGCCGTCGAGCAGTATCTTTTGGGTCTTCAGCATGGGCCTGATGCTGCAGAAGTTTATGTGCTCGATGGAAGACCGGATCGACGTTGTCCCGGTAGATTATTGCGCCGACGCAATGTTAATGCTGCTGAGCAGCAACGCGCGTCCGGGGGAAGTGGTACACATTTCAGCCGGGGAAGAGAACAGCGTTCGCTTTGCGGATATCGATCGGGCAATGGCGCAGGCGCTGGAGAAAGCGCCCGTTGGCGATAAGTACGCGCAGGTCAGCTACGAAACGCTGGTCAAAATGCGCCGTGAACTGAAAACCATTTTTGGTCCGTGCAACGAACGTCTGATGCTGAGAGCGATGCGCTTATACGGTGCCTTTGCCACGCTGAACGTGCGCTTCAGCAACGATAAGCTGCTCAGCATGGGGATGCCGAAGCCACCTCGTTTTACGGATTATATCGCCCGCTGCGTGCAAACCACCCGGGGACTGACCATTCCCGAGCAGATGGCGGTCGATTTTAAATAACCAAAAAAAATGCCAGTCATTCGACTGGCATTTTCATGTTAAGGCTTAAGCAATTATGCCTGGCCTTTGATCTCTTTACGACCGTTGTAAGGTGCTTTTTCACCCAGCGCTTCTTCGATACGAATCAGCTGGTTGTATTTAGCAACACGGTCAGAACGGCTCATAGAACCGGTTTTGATCTGGCCAGCAGCGGTACCAACAGCCAGGTCAGCAATGGTCGCGTCTTCAGTTTCGCCAGAACGGTGAGAGATAACAGCGGTGTAGCCAGCGTCTTTCGCCATTTTGATCGCAGCCAGCGTTTCGGTCAGAGAACCGATCTGGTTGAATTTGATCAGGATGGAGTTAACGATGCCTTTCTCGATGCCTTCTTTCAGGATCTTAGTGTTGGTTACGAACAGATCGTCACCAACCAGCTGGATTTTGTCGCCCAGTACTTTGGTCTGGTATGCGAAACCATCCCAGTCAGACTCGTCCAGACCGTCTTCGATAGAAACGATTGGGTACTGTTTGGTCAGGTCTTCCAGGAAGTGAGTGAACTCTTCGGAGGTGAACGCTTTGTTGCCTTCGCCAGCCAGAACGTATTTACCGTCTTTGTAGAATTCAGATGCTGCACAGTCCATCGCCAGGGTGATGTCTTTGCCCAGCTCGTAGCCTGCTGCTTTAACCGCTTCAGCGATAACAGCCAGTGCTTCTGCGTTAGAACCCAGGTTTGGCGCGTAGCCACCTTCGTCACCAACAGCAGTGTTCATACCTTTAGCTTTCAGAACTTTAGCCAGGTTGTGGAACACTTCAGAACCCATACGAACCGCTTCTTTCAGGGTTTTCGCGCCAACTGGCTGAATCATGAATTCCTGAATATCAACGTTGTTGTCTGCGTGCTCACCACCGTTGATGATGTTCATCATTGGTACAGGCATAGAGTATTTGCCTGGGGTGCCGTTCAGTTCAGCGATGTGCTCGAACAGTGGCATACCTTTAGCAGCGGCTGCTGCTTTGGCGTTCGCCAGGGAAACGGCCAGGATTGCGTTCGCACCGAAGTTAGATTTGTTTTCAGTACCGTCCAGATCGATCATGATCTTGTCGATGCCAGCCTGATCTTTGGCATCTTTGCCAACGATAGCCTGAGCAATAGGACCGTTAACAGCGCCAACCGCTTTCAGTACGCCTTTGCCCATGAAACGGGATTTGTCGCCATCACGCAGTTCCAGCGCTTCACGGGAACCCGTAGAAGCACCTGATGGAGCAGCTGCCATACCGACGAAACCACCTTCCAGATGAACTTCGGCTTCAACGGTCGGGTTACCACGGGAGTCGATGATTTCACGACCGATGACTTTAACGATTTTGGACATTAGATTTTCCTCAGTACAAGTTAAACTAAAACTCCAGACAAACAACGCGTACCGTTGGTACGCGTTGCCGTTCTAACTTTTTTACTTCGCCTGACGCTTCTGGTACTCGCTGGCGGCTTTCACGAAGCCTGCAAACAGCGGATGTCCATCACGCGGCGTTGAAGTAAATTCCGGGTGGAACTGGCAGGCAACAAACCACGGATGGTTTGGCACCTCGATGATCTCGACTAACTGATCGTCCCCGGAGCGACCCGCAACACGCAGGCCCGCGGCTTCAATTTGTTTCAACAACATATTGTTGACTTCATAGCGGTGACGATGGCGCTCGGTGATGACCGGCTCGCCGTACAGCTTGCGAACCACGCTATCGTCGGACAGCTGGCAGGCCTGCGCGCCAAGACGCATAGTGCCACCCAGATCGCTCTTCTCGGTACGGACTTCGACGTTACCGTCTTCGTCGCGCCATTCCGTAATCAGCGCCACGACAGGGTACTTACAGTCTGGCACAAATTCCGTAGAGTTCGCGTTTTCCATTCCCGCTACGTTGCGCGCAAATTCGATCAGCGCAACCTGCATACCCAGGCAGATGCCGAGGTATGGAATATTGTTTTCACGCGCATAGCGTGCAGTGGCGATCTTGCCTTCAACACCACGGTAGCCGAAGCCGCCAGGGATGAGGATAGCATCCAGATCTTTCAGAATTTCAACGCCACGTGTTTCAACATCCTGCGAATCAATCAGCTTGATGTTCACGGAGACGCGGTTCTTCAGACCACCGTGCTTCAGCGCTTCGATAACGGACTTATAGGCGTCCGGCAGTTCGATGTACTTGCCGACCATACCGATAGTCACTTCGCCTGCCGGGTTCGCTTCTTCATAAATAACCTGTTCCCATTCAGACAGGTTAGCTTCCGGACAGTTCAAGCTGAATCGTTTACAAATATAATCGTCCAGACCCTGTGATTTCAACAGGCCCGGGATTTTATAAATGGAATCGACATCTTTCATTGAAATAACGGCTTTTTCAGGCACGTTACAGAACAATGCAATTTTCGCACGTTCGTTCGCTGGAATGGCACGATCGGAACGGCAAACCAGGATGTCAGGCTGAATACCGATGGAGAGCAGTTCTTTAACGGAGTGCTGAGTCGGTTTGGTTTTCACTTCACCTGCCGCCGCCATGTAAGGCACCAGCGTCAGGTGCATGAACAGCGCGTGTTCACGACCAATGTCTACCGCCAGCTGACGAATCGCTTCGAGGAACGGCAGGGATTCGATATCACCCACGGTACCGCCGATTTCAACCAGCACAACGTCATGCCCTTCGCCACCGGCAAGAACACGCTCTTTGATGGCGTTAGTGATGTGTGGGATAACCTGCACGGTCGCGCCCAGGTAGTCACCGCGGCGCTCTTTACGCAGTACGTCAGAGTAGATGCGGCCAGTCGTAAAGTTGTTACGACGGGTCATTTTGGTACGAATGAAACGCTCGTAGTGGCCAAGATCCAGATCGGTTTCAGCGCCGTCTTCAGTAACGAACACTTCCCCGTGTTGGGTTGGGCTCATGGTGCCAGGATCGACGTTGATGTACGGATCCAGTTTCATCATGGTCACATTGAGGCCACGGGCTTCAAGAATGGCTGCGAGGGAGGCTGCGGCAATGCCTTTACCCAGAGAGGATACGACCCCGCCGGTCACAAAAATATAGTTCGTTGTCATGCTGAACCTGAGAAGTTAGGGTGAAACGATGGAATAACCAGGACGGGAAAGTAGTATACCCGAACACGGCGAGCGCCACAAACTTTCATTCTCCGTCTCCATTCCAGGCCATGACAAACATAAGGAGTGAGAAAATAGCCCCTTTTGGGTAAATGTTTTTGACGCAAATCAAGCGCTTGTCATTTAAAAAATCACACAAATTGCGCTTGATCGCAAAATTCCGTTAGAGATCAGATTCCTGGCGTTTTACTTCCTGCCAGACTTCTTCCATCGCGTCGAGGTCAATTCCGGTCATTTCCAGGCCGCGCGAGGCCACAATCCGCTCGACTTCACGAAAGCGTCGTTCGAATTTCAGGCTGGCTTTTTGCAGCGCGGTTTCCGCTTTTACCCCTAGATGGCGAGAAAGATTGACGGTGGCGAACAGCAGGTCGCCCATCTCTTCCTCCAGCTTTGCTTCATCGACCACCGCCTGCTGCGCTTCATGCATCACTTCGTCGATCTCTTCATGCACTTTATCCAGCACGGGTCCCAGGGAATCCCAGTCAAATCCTACCGCCGAGCAGCGCTTTTGAATTTTGTGGGCGCGCATCAGCGCGGGCAGGCTCAGCGGGATGTCGTCCAGCGCAGAGTGTTGGGACTTTTCAGCGCGCTCGGCGCTTTTAATCTGCTCCCAGCGGGCCAGCACCTCTGCGCTGTTTCCTGCGGTGGCATCGCCAAAGATATGCGGATGGCGGCGCTCCAGCTTGTCGCTGATAGCGGCACAGATATCGTCAAAGTTAAAGCGCCCTTCCTCCTGCGCCATCTGGGCGTAGAACACTACCTGGAACAGCAGGTCGCCGAGTTCACCGCGCAGGTCATCGAAATCCTCGCGTGAAATGGCGTCCAGCACCTCATAGGTCTCTTCGAGGGTATAAGGTGCGATGGTCGCGAAAGTCTGCTCCTTGTCCCACGGGCAGCCGTTTTCCGGGTCGCGCAGGCGTTTCATGATGCCGAGCAGGCGGTCGATTTGAGTCATAGTTCTGTCCTGATGAAAAATGCCGGGTGGCGGCGTTGCCTTACCCGGCCTACGGAAGAGGATGTTTAGCCGCCGTGCAGACGACGCGCGTCAATCACATCCGGCACCTGGTTCAGTTTGCCCAGCACGCGGCCGAGCACCTGCAGGTTGTAGATTTCGATAGTCATATCGATGGTGGCAAGCTGCTCGCGGGTATCGCTGCGGCTGGCAACGCCCAGCACGTTGACCTTCTCGTTGGCGAGAATGGTGGTGATGTCGCGCAGCAGCCCGCTGCGATCGTTGGCAGTGACGCGCACCACCAGCGAGTAGCCGGCGGAGTAGCTCTCCCCCCAGACCGCTTCCACGATACGCTCCGGCGCGTGGGACTGCAGTTCGGCAAGCTGGTCGCAGTCGGAGCGGTGGATCGAGATCCCGCGCCCCTGGGTGATAAAGCCGACGATATCGTCCCCCGGAATCGGCTGGCAGCAGCGGGCAATGTGGTGCATCAGGTTGCCCACGCCCTCGACCACCACGCGGCCGTTGTCTTTGCTGCGCTGCTGCGGGGCATAGGTTTTCTGCTGCAGCTGCTTCAGCGCCGCCGCGTCCTGCTCTTCCGCGCTAGGCTTGTTGAACTGGGCCTGCAGGAAGTTGACCATCTGATTCAGACGGATATCACCGCCGCCAATCGCCGCCAGCAGCTCGTCCAGCTCGTTGAAGTTGTAGCGCGGCAGCAGGAATTTCTCTGCCTCTTTCAGGCTGATCCCGATATGCTCCAGCTCGTCGTCAAGGATCTGGCGACCGGCAAGAATGTTTTTGTCACGATCCTGCTTGCGGAACCAGGCGTGTATTTTGGAGCGCCCGCGGCTGGTGGTGATGTAACCGAGGTTCGGGTTAAGCCAGTCGCGGCTCGGGTTTGGCTGCTTCTGGGTAATGATTTCAATCTGGTCGCCCATCTGCAGCTGATAGGTAAACGGCACGATACGTCCGCCGATCTTCGCCCCGATGCAGCGGTGCCCCACGTCGCTGTGGATGTGGTAGGCAAAATCGAGCGGCGTAGAGCCAGCCGGCAGGTCGACAACGTCCCCTTTCGGGGTAAAGACGTAGACGCGGTCATCAAAGACCTGGCTGCGCACCTCGTCGAGCATTTCGCCGGAGTCGGCCATCTCCTCCTGCCACGCAATCAGCTTGCGCAGCCAGGCGATGCGGTCTTCGTGGCCGGAGCGTGCCCCACCAGAAGTGCCCTCTTTGTACTTCCAGTGCGCGGCTACGCCCAGCTCGGCGTCTTCGTGCATCTGTTTGGTGCGGATTTGAATCTCGACCGTTTTGCCGCCGGGGCCAAGCACCACGGTATGAATGGACTGGTAGCCGTTCGGTTTTGGGTTCGCGACATAGTCGTCAAATTCATCCGGCAGGTGGCGGAAGTGAGTATGTACTATCCCCAGCGCGGCGTAGCAGTCCTGCAGACGCTCCGCCACGATACGCACGGCGCGCACGTCAAACAGCTCGTCAAAGGCGAGGTGTTTCTTCTGCATTTTGCGCCAGATGCTGTAGATGTGCTTAGGCCGACCGTAAACTTCGGCACGCACATTCTCTTCTTTCATGGCCTGGCGCAGCCCGCTGACAAACTCGTCGATGTAGTGCTCACGATCGATACGGCGCTCATGCAGGAGTTTGGCAATGCGCTTGTATTCTGCCGGATGCAGATAGCGGAAGCAGTAATCTTCCAGCTCCCATTTCAGCTGACCAATCCCTAAGCGGTTCGCCAGCGGCGCATAGATGTTCGTACACTCTTTGGCGGCCAGCACGCGCTCGTCTTCCGGCGCATCTTTCACTTCACGCAGATGGGCAATACGCTCGGCCAGCTTGATGACCACGCAGCGAAAATCATCCACCATGGCCAGCAGCATCCGGCGGACGTTATCAACCTGCTCAGAGGAGACGGAATCGGTATGCGCGGCTTTTAGCTGGCGAATGGCCGCCATATCGCGCACGCCGTGGATCAGCGCAACGACGGATTTGCCGACGCTGTCGCGCAGCACATCTTCGCTGACCACATCCGCATCCGCGAGGGGGAACAGCAGCGCGGCCTGCAGCGTTTCGATGTCCATGTTCAGCATGGACAAGATTTCAACCATCTCCACGCCGCGCCACAGGAGAAGATCGGCATCCGGGTGTCCCTGCGTGGTGCGCAGACAGTAGGCCCAGGTTTCGGTTAAGCGTTCACACGACTGCTGGCTGGAAATTCCCAGACTTGCGATCCATTTTTGTGGGTCAAACTCCCCAGCTTTATTGAGATGTGCACTTCTTACCGCAACCATTGTCCTCTCCTTTAGGGACCAGGGCCTGTCGAAGTCGACAAGCCAAACAAATTAGATGTGCTCGAACAACGCCATCGATTCCAGATGTCCAGTGTGCGGGAACATGTCCAGCATTGCCAGACGCCGAATCTGGTAACCCGCGCTGTTTAACGCCTCACTGTCACGGGCAAGCGTTGCCGGGTTACAGGAAACATAGACCACGCGCCTGGGCGCGAGTTTAATAATATGCGCCATGACGCCTGGGGCACCTGCACGCGCCGGGTCGAGCAGGATTTTGTCGAAACCCTGCTTTGCCCACGGCTGTTGAGTGACATCTTCCTCAAGATTTTGATGAAAGAATGTCACATTTTGCAAGCCGTTCTGCTCTGCGTTTTCCTGACCTTTGACCACCAGCGCCTCAACGCCTTCCACCCCGACCACGCTTGCCGCTCTGCGCGCCAGCGGCAGGGTAAAGTTACCCATGCCGCAGAACAGATCGAGCACACGGTCAGTGGGCTGTACGTCAAGCCATTCCAGGGCCTTCGCCACCATTTGCTGGTTTATGCCGTCGTTGACCTGGATAAAATCACGCGGACTGAACGTTAAGCGTAGCCCGTCTGACGCATACCAGGGAGCTTCGCCCGATACCTGTTCAAGTATCTCGCTTTGCGGCGCGAGGAAAAGCGCAAGCTCATGAGAATGCGAAAAGCGTTCCAGTTTTTCGCGATCTTTTTTCGACAGCGGCGCGGTGTGGCGCAGCACCATCAGCGGGCCGTTGTTCGCCAGCACCAGTTCAACGTGGCCCAATGAACGCACCCCGTCGAGCGATGCAAGACAGCGGTGCACGTCCGGAAGTAACGCCTCAAGATGGGGCACCAAAATGGGGCACCGCTTCACGTCAACAGTATCGCTGGAGGCCGCTTTGCGAAAACCCATCTCCAGCTGCTCCGTTTTGGGCTGATAGCTCAGGCTCAGGCGCGCGCGGCGGCGATAGCCCCAGGGCTCATCGGCGATAATCTCGTCAACTTCGTGTTTAAGGAGGCGCGCCAGCGCGCGGCTTTTACTTTTTTGCTGTAATTCTGTGCTCGCATGCTGTTGCTGGCAGCCTCCGCACACGCCAAAATGGGGACAGCGGGGCTCCACGCGCTCCGGGCTCGCGTTGAGGCGACGCTTCACCTGTCCGCGCGCGTACTGACGCTTGTCTTCCGTCAGCGTAATTTCTGCTCGTTCTCCTGGCAGCAAACCTGTTATAAACAGAGTCTTACCGTTGTGACGAGCCACTCCCTGACCAAACGGATCAAGGTCCGTGGCTTCAACAGTAATGATTTGACGCGTCGTCACGCGTCGCTTTGCAGAGTAGAATTGCGCCATCGCCGAGATTTTTCTCACATAAACATAATTATCTTAATTGTCCCATAACGGAACGCCATGACCAACTACAGCCTGCGCGCGCGCATGATGATTTTGATCCTCGCCCCCACCGTTCTCATCGGTTTGCTGCTGAGTATCTTCTTTGTAGTGCACCGCTATAACGATTTGCAGCGACAGCTGGAGGACGCGGGCGCCAGCATTATCGAACCGCTCGCCGTCTCAAGCGAGTATGGGATGAACCTGCAAAACCGTGAATCCATTGGGCAGTTAATCAGCGTGCTTCACCGTCGCCACTCGGATATCGTCCGCGCCATTTCCGTCTACGACGAACATAACCGCCTGTTTGTCACCTCAAACTTTCATCTCGATCCGACCACGCTGAGGATCCCTGACGGTACGCCCTTCCCGCGCCATCTCACCGTGTTGCGGCGCGGCGACATCATGATCCTGCGCACGCCGATCGTGTCGGAAAGCTATTCACCCGATGAGTCTGCGCAATCCGATGCCAAATCCAGCAATAACATGCTGGGATATGTAGCGCTTGAGCTGGATCTCAAGTCGGTACGGCTGCAGCAGTACAAAGAAATTTTTATCTCCGGCGTGATGATGCTGTTCTGCATTGGTATTGCGCTGATCTTCGGCTGGCGTCTGATGCGCGACGTCACGGGCCCCATCCGCAACATGGTTAATACCGTTGACCGCATCCGCCGGGGACAGCTCGACAGCCGCGTGGAAGGGTTTATGCTGGGCGAGCTGGATATGCTGAAAAACGGCATTAACTCGATGGCGATGTCGCTGGCGGCCTATCACGAAGAGATGCAGCATAACGTTGACCAGGCCACCTCTGACCTGCGCGAAACGCTGGAGCAGATGGAGATCCAGAACGTTGAGCTGGATCTGGCGAAAAAGCGCGCTCAGGAAGCGGCGCGTATCAAGTCTGAGTTTCTGGCCAATATGTCGCACGAGCTGCGTACGCCGCTCAATGGCGTGATCGGCTTTACCCGCCTGACCCTGAAAAGCGAGCTCAACCCAACTCAGCGCGATCACCTGCACACCATTGAACGTTCGGCCAATAACCTGCTGGCGATCATTAACGACGTGCTGGACTTCTCCAAGCTGGAGGCGGGTAAACTGATTCTGGAGAGCATCCCGTTCCCGCTGCGCAGTACGCTCGATGAAGTGGTGACGCTGCTCGCGCACTCGTCGCACGACAAGGGCCTTGAGCTAACGCTCAATATTAAAAACGACGTGCCGGACAACGTTATTGGCGATCCGCTGCGCCTGCAGCAGGTCATTACCAATCTTGTCGGGAATGCCATTAAATTCACCGAAAGCGGCAACATCGACATCCTGGTAGAAAAACGCGCCATCAGTAATAACAAGGTGCAGATTGAGGTTCAAATCCGCGATACCGGTATCGGCATTCCGGAGCGGGATCAGTCGCGTCTGTTCCAGGCCTTCCGCCAGGCAGACGCCAGCATTTCCCGCCGCCATGGCGGTACCGGACTGGGGCTGGTGATCACGCAGAGGCTGGTAAACGAGATGGGCGGCGATATCTCTTTCCACAGCCAGCCAAACCGCGGCTCAACCTTCTGGTTCCATATTAATCTCGACCTCAATCCGAACGTGCTGACCGACGGCCCGGTGACGGACTGTCTGAAAGGTAAGCGCCTGGCCTACGTCGAGCCTAACGCGGCAGCGGCCCAGTGTGCGCTGGATATCTTAAGCACCACGCCGCTGGAGGTGGTTTACAGTCCAACCTTCTCAGCCCTGGCCGTTGATCATTACGACATTCTGCTGATGGGGATCCCGGTGACCTTCACCGGCGAGCTGACCATGCAGCAGGAGCGGCTGGCGAAAGCCGCGTCGATGACCGACTATCTGCTGCTGGCGCTGCCCTGCCACGCCCAGCTTAATGCGGAAGAGTTGAAAAACGACGGGGCGGCCGCGTGCCTGCTTAAACCACTCACCGCGACCCGCCTGCTGCCCGCCCTCACGGAGTATTGCCGTCTTAGCCAGCACGCACTGCCGTTGATTAACGACGAGCAAAAACTGCCCATGAGCGTGATGGCGGTGGATGATAATCCGGCAAACCTGAAGCTAATCGGCGTATTGCTGGAAGACCAGGTTCAGCATGTTGAGCTGTGTACCAGCGGCGCCCAGGCGGTTGAACTGGCTAAACAGATGCAGTTCGACTTAATTCTGATGGATATTCAGATGCCGGGCATGGATGGCATTCGTGCCTGCGAGCTGATCCACCAGCTCCCGCATCAGCAGCAAACCCCGGTGATTGCGGTCACCGCGCATGCGATGGCCGGTCAGAAAGAGAAGCTGCTGAGCGCCGGGATGAATGATTATCTGGCGAAACCTATCGACGAAGAGAAGCTTCATAACCTGCTGTTACGCTATAAGCCGGGGCACATTGGCGGAACATATACGGTTTTCAGCGAGCCGGTTGAGGTAAGCGTTAATCAAAATGCGACCTTTGACTGGCAGCTGGCGCTGCGCCAGGCGGCAGGGAAACCCGATTTAGCGCGAGAGATGCTGCAAATGCTGGTCGCGTTTCTGCCGGAGATCCGTAATAAGGTTGAAGAACAGCTGGTGGGCGAGAACCCGGAAGAGCTGCTGGAAGCGATCCACAAGCTGCACGGCAGCTGCGGCTACAGCGGCGTACCGCGGCTGAAAAACCTCTGCCAGCTGCTGGAGCAGCAGCTGCGCGCGGGTACGCCGGAATCGGAGCTTGAACCGGAGTTCCTGGAACTGCTGGATGAGATGGATAACGTGACGCGGGAAGCGATGAAGGTGTTGGGTAGCTGAGGTAAAAGCCCGGCGCTACGCTTACCGGGCTTACAGGTGCGCTAACGTTGGCCGGGTAAGGCGAAGCCACCACCCGGCAATCACAGTTAAAATTCCTGCCCTACTTTCAGCACCGCCGCGATATTCCTTGCAGCCATCTGGACATTCGCGCTGGCATTTTCCAGCGCGTCCTCCAGCGAGCAGATGGTGTAGATCACGCTAAACACCGCGTCTAAGCCGTGATCGTGTACCACGCCAACATCCGCCGTCAGGCTGCCTGCAATGCCGATAACGGGCTTATTAAAGCGTTTCGCCACTTTCGCCACCCCTACCGGCACTTTGCCGTGGATCGTCTGGCTGTCGATGCGGCCTTCCCCGGTGATCACCAGATCCGCATCGGCCACCTGGTCTGCCAGGTGTAGCGCATCGGTCACAATCTCAATGCCCTGGCGCAACTGCGCACCACAAAAAGCGTACAGCGCCGCGCCCATGCCACCCGCCGCACCGCCGCCAGCAAGGTTGAGCACATCAATGTCCAGATCCCGGGCAATGACTCTCGCATAGTGCGCAAGCGCGTTGTCCAGGGTGACGATCATCTCGGGTGTGGCGCCCTTTTGCGGGCCAAATACCGCTGACGCGCCATCCTTACCGGTGAGCGGATTCGTCACATCGCAGGCGACTTCTATCCGGCACTCCGCCAGACGCTGGTCGAGACCGCTCAGGTCGATCCGCGCAAGCTTATCGAGCTCGCCCCCGCCCTGCCCCAGCGGCTGTTCATTGTCGTCCAGCAGCTTCGCCCCCAGCGCCTGCACCATCCCGGCGCCGCCGTCATTGGTGGCGCTGCCACCGATACCGATGATGATATGCTTAACGCCCGCATCCAGCGCGTGGCGGATAAGTTCCCCCGTGCCCCAGGAGGTCGTATTCAGAGGGTCACGCAGTGAAGGGGCTACCAGTTCCAGACCGCTTGCCGCCGCCATTTCAATAAAGGCGCTCTGCTCGTCACCGGATATCCCATAAAACCCGTCCACGCGCTCGCCCAGCGGACCGGTCACCGGAACGTGCACAATGCGTCCCCGGGTTGCCGCGATCATCGCCTCAACCGTGCCTTCACCGCCATCAGCGACCGGCAGTTTGACGTACTCCGCCTCAGGGAAAATCTCGCGAAAACCGCGCTCGATCGCTGTCGCAACCTCAAGCGCACTCAAACTTTCCTTATACGAGTCCGGTGCGATAACAATTTTCATAAGCCATCCTTACGCATAGTCGTTACGTTAAGCATACACCACGTAGGAAACCGCTCATGGGAGCGGTCCCAATGCGTTTATCGTACCATGCACGGACGTTTATTGTCGAATGTCCAGTCAGGGATCAGGTACTGCATCGCCATCGCGTCGTCGCGCGCGCCCAGACCGTGTTTTTGATACAGCTCGTGTGCTTTCATTACCTGATCCATATCCAGCTCAACGCCCAACCCCGGCGTGGACGGCACCTGCACCATGCCACCTTTGATCTCAAACGGCTCTTTGGTGAGGCGCTGGTTACCCTCCTGCCAGATCCAGTGCGTGTCGATAGCGGTAATGGTGCCCGGCGCGGCGGCGGCAACGTGGGTAAACATCGCCAGCGACACGTCAAAATGGTTGTTGGAGTGCGAACCCCAGGTCAGGCCAAACTCGTGGCACATCTGCGCCACGCGAACCGAGCCCTGCATTGTCCAGAAGTGCGGGTCCGCCAGCGGGATATCCACCGATTGCAGAGAGAGCGTGTGCCCCATCTGACGCCAGTCGGTGGCGATCATATTGGTCGCGGTCGGTAGCCCCGTAGCGCGACGGAATTCCGCCATGACTTCGCGGCCCGAAAAGCCTTGCTCAGCCCCGCACGGATCTTCCGCGTACGCCAGCACGCCTTTCAGCTGCTTGCCAATATCGATCGCTTCATCAAGCGACCACGCGCCGTTCGGATCCAGCGTCACGCGCGCCTGCGGGAAACGTTTTGCCAGCGCGGTAATGGCTTCCGCCTCCTCTTCCCCCGCCAGCACGCCGCCTTTCAGTTTGAAATCATTGAAGCCATATTTTTCATACGCAGCTTCTGCCAGCCGCACCACCGCATCCGGGGTCATCGCTTCTTCGTGACGTACGCGGTACCAGTCACATTGCTCATCCGGCTGGCTCTGATACGGCAGCGGCGTCAGCTTGCGGTCGCCGACAAAGAACAGATAGCCGAGCATCTCCACTTCACTGCGCTGCTGGCCCTCGCCCAGCAGCGACGCGACGTTAACGCCCAGGTGCTGGCCCAGCAGATCCAGCATCGCGGCTTCAATGCCGGTCACCACGTGGATAGTGGTGCGCAAATCGAAGGTTTGCAGACCGCGGCCGCCGGCATCGCGATCGGCAAAGGTGTTGCGCACGGTGTTGAGGACATTTTTGTACTCACCCAGCGTTTTGCCCACCACCAGCGGAATGGCATCCTCCAGCGTTTTGCGGATCTTCTCCCCGCCCGGAATTTCACCCACGCCGGTATGGCCGGCATTGTCTTTGATAATGACAATATTGCGCGTGAAGAACGGCGCATGCGCCCCGCTCAGGTTCATCAGCATGCTGTCATGACCTGCGACCGGAATGATTTGCATGGAGGTAACGACAGGGGTCGTAAAAGTACTCATCGTGTAATCCTTTTATCAGTGACGTCCAAAAACAGGGCGCTTACGGTCAAATGTCCAGCCGGGGATAAGGTACTGCATCGGGCCCGCGTCGTTACGCGCGCCGCCCGGTAGCTTTTTATACGCCTCATGGGCTTGATGAACCTGATCCCAGTCAAGCTCCACGCCCAGCCCCGGCGCATCGGGTACGGCAATTTTACCGTTTTTGATCTCCAGCGGATTTTTCGTCAGGCGAGCTTCACCTTCCTGCCAAATCCAGTGGGTGTCGATGGCGGTCGGGTTACCCGGCGCCGCCGCGCCAACGTGGGTAAACATCGCCAGCGAGATATCGAAATGGTTATTGGAGTGGCAGCCCCAGGTCAGGCCCCAGTCATCGCACAGCTGCGCCACGCGCACCGCGCCGGAGAGCGTCCAGAAGTGCGGATCTGCCAGCGGAATGTCGACGGCGTTCAGCATCACCGCGTGGCCCATTTCGCGCCAGTTGGTGGCGATCATATTGGTCGCAACCGGCAGCCCGGTTGCGCGGCGGAATTCGGCCATCACCTCGCGGCCAGAGAAGCCCTGCTCGGCGCCGCACGGGTCTTCCGCGTAGGTCAGCACGTCACCGAGACCTTTACACAGGCTAATCGCCTCATCCAGCAGCCAGGCGCCGTTCGGGTCAACGGTGATGCGCGCCTCCGGGAAGCGTTTTTTCAGCGCCCGGGCCGTTTCAATCTCCTGCTCGCCGGGCAGCACGCCGCCTTTCAGCTTGAAATCCTTAAAGCCGTAGCGATCCTGCGCAGCTTCAGCCAGGCGCACAACCGTCTCGCTGGAGAGCGCTTCCTGATGGCGCAGCTGATACCAGTCGTGGTCACCCGGTGAACGAGCCAGATAGGGGAGATCGGTTTTATTGCGATCGCCAACGTAGAACAGATAGCCCAGCACGGTGACCGCATCGCGCTGTTTGCCCGGCCCCAGCAGTTCGCAGACCGGAACGTTAAGGGCTTTACCGAGTAAATCCAGCAGTGCCGCTTCCAGGGCGGCGACCGCATTGACGCGCAGTTCAAACGTCCACGCGCCCTTGCCGAAGGTATCAAAGTCCGCCGACTGATTGCCCTTATGCACCCGCTGAACCACCTTGTTCAGACGAGCCACTTCCTGGCCCACGACCTGTGGAATAGCCTCTACCAGGGTCTGGTAGATCACTTCCCCGCCGGGGGCTTCACCTACCCCGGTATTGCCTGCGCTATCGGTCAGCACCACGATATTGCGGGTAAACCATGCGTTATGCGCGCCGCCAATATTGAGCAGCATGCTGTCCTGACCGGCCACCGGGATAACTTTCATTTCCGTGACGATAGGGCTTGATTGTGTTGTCATCATCCGCGCTCCACAACAGGTTTAAGTTCGACGCGTTTAATATCGCCCACCAGCACCAGGTAACTCAGCACCGCCACCAGGGCATGCACACCAACGTAGATCAGCGCGCCGTTGAAAGACCCCGTGGTGCCGACGATGTAGCCGATAGCGATAGGTGTAACAATCCCGGAAACGTTGCCGAACATATTGAACAGACCGCCGCTCAGGCCGCTGATCTCTTTCGGTGCCGTATCCGCCATCACCGCCCAGCCCAGCGCGCCAATCCCTTTGCCGAAGAAGGCCATCGCCATAAAGCCGATAATCATCCACTCGGCACTGACGTAGTTACAGAACACCATGGTCATGGAAAGCAGCATGCCGAGCACAATCGGCGTTTTACGCGCGATGTTCAGCGAACCCGTGCGGCGCATCAGCCAGTCGGAAATGACCCCGCCAAGCACGCCGCCGATGAAGCCGCAGATTGCCGGGACCGAGGCAACAAACCCCGCTTTGAGGATCGACATGCCGCGCGCCTGCACCAGATAAACCGGGAACCAGGTGATAAAGAAGTAAGTTAAGGCGTTGATACAGTACTGACCGAGATAGATACCGATCATCATGCGCGAGCCGACGAGCTGCTTGATCTGCGCCCATTTCTGGCTGAAGGGGACTTTTGCTTTGTCAGATTTCTGATCCATATTGATCAGCGCCCCGCCCTCAGCAATGTATTCCAGCTCCTTCTTGTTCACGCCAGGGTGCTGATTCGGTTCGTGGATCACTTTCAGCCAGATAAAGCTGATGACGATCCCAAGCCCGCCCATAAAGAAGAAGACGTGCGACCAGCCCACCTCATGCGTCAGCCAGCCCATAATGGGTGCAAAGATCACCGTTGCGAAATACTGGGCGGAGTTAAAAATTGCCACCGCTGTTCCCCTCTCCTGCGCAGGAAACCAGGCCGCGACAATGCGGCTGTTGCCCGGGAAGGAAGGGGCTTCCGCCAGGCCTACCAGAAAGCGCAGCGTAAAGAGCGCCACGATAATGCCAAAGCCGCTGAAGATATCGACGAAACCCTGCAAAAGGGTAAAAGCAGACCAGATAAAGATGGACCAGAAATAGACGCGTTTAGAGCCAAAACGGTCCAGCAGCCAGCCGCCAGGAATTTGGCCGATGACGTAGGCCCACGAGAATGCAGAGAAAACGTAACCCATGCCCACCGGATCAAGGCCGATGTCTTTTGCCATTTCCGAGCCGGCAATCGACAGCGTGGCGCGGTCACCATAGTTAAAGGACGTGACGATAAACAGCATCACCACTATCCAGTAGCGGGCGTTAGTGCGCTTTTCAGCACTGCTCGCTGCGTGGCTTAATGTACTCATTGTTGCACTCCTGAAACATAGCTTTCGCCTGTTCATTCTGTACAGCACCGGTAGGGTAATCAGAATGAGATAAGTTTTGTCGTTTTAGTACGGCCTGGAGCCGTTTTATTGTGACCGGAAAAGTATATGAAGGAGTGACAGGTTCGCTCACCGTGCAGAAACACAACATTGAGGAGTGTGGGGAACGTGGTTTGAGGCATAAGCCCAAAGCAGTGGAAGATACTTCACGGAATTGAGGATTTGATGCGGCTTTGTTGCCGGGTGGCGGCTACGCCTTACCCGGCCTACGAAACTATTTAAGAAGCGTTGCCCAGTGTTCAACCCACGGGTTCGACTCGCTTTCGGGTTCAGGATGCTCACCGGCATCAATCAACAGCATCTCGCCGACGCGCTGGGCGCTCTGTTCCTGAAGAAGCGCATCGAACTGCTTGCCGCCGCCGCAGAAGTTGGCGTAAGAGCTATCGCCGAGGGCAATAATGCCGTAGTGGACGTCCGGCTGGTAGCCAAGCCGATCTTTAATGCCCTGGAAAAGCGGCACGATGCTGTCCGGGAGATCGCCCTGACCGGTGGTGGAGGTCACTACCAGAATGTATTTATCTTTATACTTTTCCCAGTCCGCCAGTTCCGGGTCTTCATAGACCGTGGTTTTATGGCCCTGGCTTGTCAAAATCGCCTCAGCCTCTTCTGCTACCAGCAGCGAGTTGCCGTACATTGTGCCGACAAAAATGCCTACTTCAGCCATGCTTTGCTCCCGTAATTATTGCGCTTACCGTTCATCCTGAACGTTGCCTGATACAAACTCAACCCTTTCATTTTCGGGGAGTTGTCCCCGCCAGCCAAACTGTGACAGCGCCTGCATCCAGACGTCGTCCAGCCCGGCACGAATAATCAGTGGTTCACCGGTAAACGGGTGAATCAGGCTAAGCTCGCTGGCGTGCAGCATCAGTCTGTTACAGCCAAAATGCTCTGCCGCGCTGCGGTTCTGGCGCAGATCGCCGTGCTTGCTGTCGCCAATAATCGGGTGGCGCAGGTGCGCAAGATGACGGCGAAGCTGGTGCTTGCGTCCGGTTTTGGGCAAAAGCTCAACCAGGCTGTAGCGTGTGGTGGGGAATTTGCTGGTTGCTACCGGCATTTCCGTTGTCGCCATGCCGCGATAATCCGTCACCGCGGGCTGCGGGCCTTTGTCATCGCGGGCAAATTTATCGGCGATTTTGTCCAGCTCCTCCACCAGCGGATAGTCCAGCGTGGCGGATTCGGTCAGCCAGCCACGAACGATCGCGTGGTAGCGCTTCTGGATCTGGTGCTGTTCGAACTGCTGCGCCAGCAGGCGGCCCGCCTCGCTGGAAAGCCCCATCAGCAGGACGCCAGAAGTCGGTCTGTCGAGGCGGTGCGCGGTAAACACATGCTGACCAATCTGGTCGCGCACGGTTTGCATCACCACCACTTTCTCATCGCGATCCAGCCAGCTGCGGTGCACCAGCCAGCCAGACGGTTTATTCACCGCCACCAGCCACTCGTCCTGATAGAGGATTTCCAGCGTCATGCCTCTTCACCGGCAAACAGGGCGTCCAGTTTTTCCAGCTCAACCAGCATCACATCGCGCGCAGGGTGCGTCGCCTCAAGCGCCATTTCATAGTAGGGAGAAACGGCGAACGCCTGCGGCAAAGGGTGGCCGCCTTCCAGCAGCGCGTGCATGCGCGGAATTAATACCCACTGGAGCCACTCGAACGGTGCCAGCGTATCCAGGCAGAATGGCTGGGTACTGGCAAACGCTTCCGGATTCGGCGCGGTCTCCTGCCACAGCTGATGCTGGCGCAAAAGGGCTTCGATGGCGTGCAACTGAGCACGAACGCTATCGTGTTGCGTCATAGTAACCTCAACTGAAAAAGTGAACGGCGCGCAGCATAGCATTGCGGAAGACAGAAATAAAAAAGGGAGCACTGTAAAAACAGTGCTCCCGGTTCGTTTCGCAGCATTCCAGCTACAATTCGTGCTCCCTGCTCTTCCGTGACAACTTTTCCTGATGCCCGAAGGCCTGGTCATCCTTATACCTTTTGCATCCTGCACACATCTTCCTGACGTGTTTGTTTCATCCTGAAACGTCCTGGCCTTCCTGACCCACCGACCATCCTGTTCGGTTCTCGTTCTCCTTCCTGGAGGTGTCCCTTACGCGTCCTGCGTTATCCTTTTGCTTCATCCTGAAGCCTTCCTGCAGCGCCATCCTGACGTGTCCTGAGTAAGAAACGCCATCATCCTGATGTTCGTTTCTCGTGTCGGCATCCTGTCGACGGAGATAGAATCCGCTATTCCGCTTCGTCTTACAACCCACCCTTGCAGCACTGTAAGCCGTAAGAAATCCCTAAAAAAGATGCGATGAACAACTAATTCTTTGAAAAACAGAGTGATATTAATCTGAATTAAATAAGGCAATACTGAATGATCCAGCGATCTCTCACAAACCTTGTAAGAGATCTCTCACACGCGTCGTAGCATCATGGATTACAGAAGTGGCTCAAGCCGGGTAAGGAAATCCGCAAGAGAGGGGGCGAGCGTTTCGCGATTGCGGGTACCGATGGTCTCTTTAATCACTTCCCCGGACAGGTTGCAGACGGATATCACATCCAGTTCGCTGTCCAGCGTGGCAATAAAGAGCGTCGGAGAAAGCTTAAGGCGTTTTTGCGTGACCAGATGACCAATCAGGTTTTCCTGAACACGCTGCAGATCGTCTTCGCTCCAGGTCTGCAACAGCGTCAGCGTCAAATCACCCAAGTGCGCGGGCATATCCCCTGCAAACTGCGTGGCATAAAACGCGTGAACCGCTGGTTGTACCACAAGGTCCATAGCCCGTTCAACCGCATTTACATTTTGCTCAGCGGTATTGGGCTTCGGCTGCCAGATAACATAGTCATCCTGCGAAGAGATAATGCACGGCGACGGCACGCCATATAAATCAGCGCTTTGCGGCCATGTTCCGTGCTTTTCATGCCACGCGTCGCAATAGCGGGTTGTGAAGGTAGTAAGGGCATTTGCAGTTTCGATGTCCACTGATTTCTCTCTTCTTGTAAGACAGGATAAACTCTGCCCATAAGTGTACCTGTAAAGTGGCTATGAAACATGTCTTACGAAAATCATCAGGCGTTAACCGGCCTAACGCTGGGTAAATCAACCGATTACCGCGATACCTACGATGCAAGCCTGCTGCAGGGCGTGCCGCGCAGCCTGAACCGCGATCCTCTTGGACTGCATGCGGACGCGTTGCCGTTTGTCGGCGGCGATATCTGGACGCTGTACGAACTCTCCTGGCTTAACGCGCGCGGTCTGCCGCAGGTGGCCGTGGGCCACGTTGAGCTGGACTATGCCAGCGTGAACCTGGTGGAATCCAAAAGCTTTAAGCTCTATCTCAACAGCTTCAACCAGACCCGATTCAACAGCTGGGACGAGGTTCAGCAAACGCTGGAGCGGGATTTAGCCGCCTGCGCGCAGGGGAACGTGTCCGTCTCGTTATACCGCCTGCACGAGCTGGAAGGACAGCCCATTGCCCATTTCCACGGAACCTGCATCGACGATCAGGACATCGAGGTGGAGAATTATGAATTCAGCACCGATTACCTCGAAAACGCGGCGGGCGGAAAAGTGGTTGAAGAGACGCTGGTCAGCCATTTGCTGAAGTCCAACTGCCTGATTACCCACCAGCCGGACTGGGGTTCGGTGCAGATCCAGTACCGAGGCCCGAAAATTGACCGGGAAAAACTGCTGCGCTATCTGGTGTCGTTCCGCCATCACAACGAATTTCACGAGCAGTGCGTGGAGCGTATTTTTAACGATATTCAGCGTTTCTGCCAGCCGGAGAAACTGAGCGTTTACGCGCGCTATACCCGCCGTGGCGGGCTGGACATTAACCCGTGGCGCACCAACACCGATTTTGTGCCAGCAACGGGCCGTCTGGTGCGTCAATAATATAAATATTTTCACAATATGCGTGCGGTATTCCGCCGAAGTGTTGTGAAACGTCACGCGCCAGAGCTATTGTAATCAAAGGGAATGACGATAATCGTCCCATAAGGAGCTCACTTGATTACACATATTAGCCCGCTTGGCTCAATGGATATGTTGTCGCAGCTGGAAGTGGACATGCTTAAACGCACGGCCAGCAGCGATCTTTATCAACTGTTTCGTAACTGTTCACTTGCCGTACTGAACTCCGGAAGCCTGACAGATAACAGTAAAGAACTGCTGTCCCGCTTCGAAAGCTTTGATATTAACGTGCTGCGCCGCGAGCGTGGCGTGAAACTGGAAGTGATCAACCCGCCGGAAGAGGCCTTTGTCGACGGACGTATCATTCGTTCCCTTCAGGCCAACCTGTTTGCCGTCCTGCGCGACATCCTGTTTGTTAACGGGCAGATTCACAACGCGGGCCGCTTCCAGCATCTCGACCTGGAAAGCTCCGTTCATATCACCAACCTGGTGTTCTCTATTCTGCGCAACGCCCGCGCCCTGCACGTTGGCGAAGCACCAAACATGGTCGTCTGCTGGGGCGGCCACTCGATTAACGAAACCGAATATCTCTATGCCCGTCGGGTCGGAACGCAGCTTGGCCTGCGCGAGCTGAATATCTGTACCGGCTGTGGTCCGGGTGCAATGGAAGCACCAATGAAAGGTGCAGCCGTGGGTCATGCGCAACAGCGTTACAAAGAGGGGCGGTTTATCGGCATGACCGAGCCGTCAATCATCGCCGCTGAGCCGCCTAACCCGCTGGTCAATGAGCTGATTATCATGCCGGATATCGAGAAGCGTCTTGAGGCGTTTGTTCGTATCGCTCACGGGATTATCATCTTCCCGGGCGGCGTGGGAACGGCGGAAGAGCTGCTCTATCTGCTGGGGATTCTGATGAACCCGGCCAACAAAGATCAGGTTCTGCCGCTGATCCTGACCGGCCCGAAAGAGAGCGCCGACTACTTCCGCGTGCTGGACGAGTTTATCGTGCATACGCTGGGAGAAGCCGCGCGTCGTCACTATCGCATCATCATTGATGATGCGGCGGAAGTGGCACGCCAGATGAAAAAAGCGATGCCGCTGGTGAAAGAGAATCGTCGTGATACCGGTGATGCGTACAGCTTTAACTGGTCAATCCGTATTGCGCCTGACCTGCAGATCCCGTTCGAGCCGACCCATGAAAATATGGCGAACCTGAAACTCTACCCGGACCAGCCGGTGGAAGTGCTGGCCGCCGACCTGCGTCGCGCCTTCTCCGGGATTGTGGCGGGCAACGTGAAGGAGATGGGCATCCGCGCGATTGAGCAGTATGGTCCGTACAAGATCCACGGCGACCCGGAGATGATGCGCCGTATGGACGACATGCTTCAGGGCTTTGTGGCTCAACACCGCATGAAGTTGCCGGGTTCAGCCTACATTCCGTGCTACGAAATCTGCACGTAACGCTCAGTTTCTTCTTCTCAAAGCCGGGGCACCCTGTAGCGGGTCCCGGCTTTTTTATTAGCGAATCAATTCATAGGCCTCACTTATAACTTAAACAAACTTACGGCGAACGCAATCGATTACCTCCATTTAACAACCGTAATTTATCAGCCTTAAACTAAATTACCCGCAAGAAAATCCTAAAAACCCATATCTTTACAGCGGAAGACACCTATATTGCTGGCCGCTCTTTTAGCCCACATGTCGTTGATGGTAGCCTTCGCGCCCGTAAATTCTCTTTGATGTTTTTTTAACAGATAAATGGTCTAAAGATGCCCACATCATAAGTGGATTATTGCATTTGGGATCGCGATCACTGATAGATTCATAACGAGAATGTATCTTTCCGCCCGCCAATAGTTACGGGCGAAAATTATTAAAAAACCGTCACTGAACGAATTTCATATTACCGTCAGGCACTTTTTCATCGGATTTGACTAAAAACCTGACAATTTGCTTCCTCCAGGAGATACAGATGGAAACCACTCAAACCAGCACCGTTGCTTCGATTGAATCCCGAAGTGGTTGGCGCAAAACGGATACCATGTGGATGCTGGGCCTTTACGGCACGGCAATCGGCGCTGGTGTACTGTTCCTTCCTATCAACGCAGGCGTCGGCGGTCTGATTCCGCTGATCATCATGGCCATCATCGCCTTCCCGATGACCTACTTCGCACACCGCGGGCTGACCCGCTTCGTGCTGTCCGGTAAAAACCCGGGCGAAGACATCACCGAAGTGGTTGAAGAACATTTCGGCGTTGGCGCAGGTAAACTGATTACCCTGCTCTACTTCTTCGCGATTTACCCAATCCTGCTCGTCTACAGCGTGGCGATCACCAACACCGTTGAAAGCTTCATGACGCACCAGCTGCACATGACGCCGCCACCGCGTGCCATTCTGTCTCTGATCCTGATCGTCGGCATGATGACCATCGTGCGCTTCGGCGAGCAGATGATTGTTAAGGCCATGAGCGTGCTGGTCTTCCCGTTTGTGGCTGCGCTGATGCTGCTGGCCTGCTACCTGATCCCACAGTGGAACGGTGCAGCGCTGGAAACCCTGTCCCTGAGCAGCGCGTCTGCGACCGGTAACGGCCTGCTGATGACCCTGTGGCTGGCGATCCCGGTAATGGTCTTCTCCTTCAACCACTCCCCAATCATCTCCTCTTTCGCCGTGGCGAAACGCGAAGAGTACGGTAATGGTGCAGAGAAGAAGTGCTCCAGCATCCTGGCCCGCGCTCACGTGATGATGGTGCTGACCGTGATGTTCTTCGTCTTCAGCTGCGTACTGAGCCTCTCCCCGGCGGACCTGGCGGCAGCGAAAGAACAGAACATCTCTATTCTGTCTTACCTGGCGAACCACTTTAACGCACCGCTGATTGCGTGGATGGCACCGATCATCGCGATGATCGCCATCACCAAATCCTTCCTGGGCCACTATCTGGGCGCGCGTGAAGGCTTCAACGGTATGGTGATTAAATCTCTGCGCGGTAAAGGCAAGAGCATTGAAATCAACAAGCTGAACAAAATCACTGCACTGTTCATGCTGCTCACCACCTGGGCGGTAGCGACCCTGAACCCAAGCATCCTGGGCATGATTGAAACCCTGGGTGGCCCGGTTATCGCGATGATTCTGTTCCTGATGCCGATGTACGCAATTCAGAAAGTGCCTGCCATGCGCAAGTACAGCGGCCAGGTCAGCAACGTGTTTGTGGTTATCATGGGCCTTATCGCTATCTCTGCGATCTTCTACTCCCTGTACACCATGTTCTGATGAACGCCCGCGCCGCCTTCGGGCGGCGCACTCCTCCCCCTCTGACTGAAAGCAATGGACGCATCATGATTAGCGTATTCGATATTTTCAAAATCGGTATTGGTCCTTCCAGCTCTCACACCGTCGGACCAATGAAAGCCGGTAAGCAGTTCACGGATGACTTGATTGCACGCGGCATTCTGCACGACATCACCCGCGTGGTTGTCGATGTGTACGGCTCGCTTTCCCTGACCGGGAAAGGCCACCATACCGATATCGCCATTATCATGGGTCTGGCGGGAAATCTGCCGGATACCGTTGATATTGACGCGATCCCTGGCTTCATCCAGGACGTGAACACCCACGGTCGTTTGCTGCTGGCAAACGGTGAGCATGAGGTTGAATTCCCGGTTGACCACTGCATGAATTTCCATGCGGACAACCTGTCGCTGCACGAAAACGGCATGCGCATTACCGCGCTGGCCGGCGACAAAGCGGTTTACAGCCAGACGTATTACTCCATCGGCGGCGGCTTTATCGTCGACGAAGATCACTTTGGTCAAACCACCACCTCTTCTGTTGAGGTGCCGTATCCGTACAAAACCGCGGCAGATCTCCAGCGCCACTGTCAGGAGACGGGGCTTTCCCTCTCTGGCCTGATGATGAAAAACGAGCTGGCCCTTCACAGCAAAGAGGAGCTGGAACAGCACTTCGCTAGCGTCTGGGAAGTGATGCGCGGCGGCATTGAGCGCGGGATCACCACCGAAGGCGTTCTGCCGGGCAAGCTTCGCGTACCGCGTCGTGCGGCGGCGCTGCGTCGTATGCTGGTGAGCACCGACAAAACGACAACGGACCCGATGGCCGTCGTCGACTGGATCAACATGTTCGCCCTGGCGGTGAACGAAGAGAACGCCGCAGGGGGCCGCGTCGTCACGGCGCCAACCAACGGTGCCTGCGGTATCGTTCCGGCCGTGCTGGCGTACTACGACAAGTTTATCCGTGAAGTGAACGCTAACTCCCTGGCGCGCTACCTGCTGGTCGCCAGCGCGATTGGTTCTCTGTATAAAATGAACGCCTCCATTTCCGGTGCGGAAGTAGGCTGTCAGGGCGAAGTCGGCGTGGCATGCTCCATGGCGGCGGCGGGCCTGGCGGAGCTGTTGGGCGCAAGCCCGGCGCAGGTCTGCATCGCTGCGGAAATCGGCATGGAACATAACCTGGGGCTAACCTGCGATCCGGTTGCCGGACAGGTACAGGTGCCGTGCATCGAGCGTAACGCCATCGCCTCCGTCAAGGCGGTGAACGCGGCGCGTATGGCGCTGCGCCGCACCAGTGAGCCGCGCGTCTGTCTCGATAAAGTTATCGAAACCATGTACGAAACCGGTAAAGATATGAACGCCAAATACCGCGAAACCTCTCGCGGCGGCCTGGCGATGAAGATCGTAACCTGCGATTAAGCCTCTCAGGAAGCCTCGTTTTGCGAGGCTTCTTCCTGTTTTCCCTCACGCTATTCGTTTCATCCTGCCGACAGTGATACCCTTTACCCATTAGATTTAAGGGAGAATATCTGTGGCTGTTCATTTGCTTATCGTCGACGCGCTCAATCTGATTCGCCGAATCCATGCGGTACAAGGCACGCCCTGCAAGGACACCTGCCTGCACGCGCTGGAGCAGCTTATTCGCCACAGCGAGCCGACGCACGTCGTGGCCGTGTTTGATGACGAAGCGCGCAACAGCGGCTGGCGACATCAGCGCCTGCCCGACTACAAGGCTGGACGCGCGCCGATGCCGGACGATCTCCATGCCGAAATGCCCGCTCTGCGTGCCGCCTTTGAGCAGCGTGGCGTCCCCTGCTGGGGTGCACAGGGCAATGAAGCCGACGATCTCGCGGCCACCCTGGCCGTAAAAGTGGCAAGTGCCGGGCATCAGGCCACTATCGTTTCAACTGACAAAGGCTACTGCCAGCTGCTCTCCCCAACTATCCGCATTCGCGACTATTTTCAAAAACGCTGGCTGGACGCGCCGTTTATTGCCAGCGAGTTCGGCGTCTTGCCTGAGCAACTGCCGGATTATTGGGGTCTGGCAGGCATCAGCAGCTCTAAGGTTCCGGGTGTCGCCGGTATTGGACCAAAGAGCGCCGCCCAGTTGCTGACCGATTTTCAGAGTCTGGAAGGGATTTACGCCCGTCTGGATGAGGTGCCAGAAAAGTGGCGCAAGAAGCTGGAGGCGCATAAAGAGATGGCGTTTATCTGCCGCGAGGTGGCGACGCTACAGACAGATTTACAGCTGGACGGGAATTTACAGCAGTTGCGGTTAGAACGTTAAAACGTCAACACCGTTTTGTAGGCCCGGTAAGCGCAGCGCCACCGGGCAAAACAAAGCACGCACTATCGCTCGTCGCGACGTCCGCCTACAGCCGCCCACCAGCGACGGATGTGTACCGTCACCTCTTCGCGGTCGTGGTACAACTGACGCGCCTGGATCTCCACGTTAATACCGTGCTCATCCAGCTGTGCCTGAATATAGGCCAGGTTCTGGGATACCTCCTCGTAGCGCTTTTTCATCGGCAGCTTGAGGTTGAAAATTGTCTCACGGCACCAGCCGTTCACCAGCCAGGAGGCCATCAGCGCGGCCACTTTCGCCGGCTTCTCCACCATGTCGCACACCATCCACGAGATGTTGTTGCGGGTTGGGCGATAGCGGAAACCGTCTTCTCGCAGCCAGGTGACCTGTCCGGTGTCCATCAGGCTTTGCGCCATTGGACCGTTATCCACAGACGACACCCACATGTTGCGTTTCACCAGCTGATAGGTCCAGCCGCCCGGACACGCGCCAAGGTCGACGGCATACATGCCGTTAGCCAGACGCTCGTCCCACTCATCTGCCGGGATAAAGACGTGAAACGCCTCTTCCAGCTTCAGGGTTGAACGGCTCGGCGCATCTGCCGGGAACTTCAGGCGCGGGATGCCCATAAAGAATGGCGAATTGTTATTGGTGTACGAATAGCCCGCATAGCAGCAGCCCGGTGCGATAAAGAAGATATGCACCACCGGACGCTTCGGCGTTTCGTAGTTTGTCAGTATGCCCGCGTCACGCAGCGCTGCGCGCAGCGGCACGGTGAACTTACGGCAAAACTTCATCAGCTCTTTGCTTTCGTTGGTATCGGCAACCTCAACGCGCAGGTCGCCGCCCTTCTCCACCACGCCCTGTAGCATGCCCACAATCGGCGTGATGCGATCTTCCGGCGGAAGATCTTTCAGCAACTCACCCGCGACGAACATCTGGCGGGCGAAGATCAGCGAGCTGAACGGCAGCCCGCGTGCCAGCTTGTCGGCGTCTTCAGGCTGATAACATTCGAATACCACATAACCCGCATTTTCTTTTACGCGAGCAAAGCCGAAGACTTCGCGCTTCGCCGCTTTATCGGTAATTTCCGCGGCGCACTCTTTCTCAAACCCCGGGCGACAATATAAAACAACCTTATTCATGAACAACGCCCTTGCGTTTCAGACGGATAGCTCCGATAAACATTAATACCCAACCCGCCAGGAAGCTCACGCCGCCGACAGGTGTAACAAACGCCCACAGGCGCAAATGCGAGAGGGCCAGACAGTAAAGGCTGCCGCTAAACAGCACGGTACCCAGCGCCATAAATACGCTACTCCAGTAAAACCAGATGCTTATCCGGCGCTGCATCGCTACCGCCAGCCCAAAAATAGCCAGCGTATGAAACGCCTGGTATTCAAGGCCGGTCTGGATCCAGCCCATCTCGACGGTGCCCAAAGACTTGCTCAATACGTGCGCGCCAAAGGCGCCCAGTGCAACAAAAATAAAGCCACTCACCGCGGCAAAAATCAGCATGAATCGGCTGGTCATGTTTAAGTCCTGAATTAATGCGTGCCCGGCACACAAACGTTATTGTTCATACCTGAAGCGGAATTTTTCTTGCTCGCTTGCCGCTTTCGCCAGTATCCACTGCCGGAAGGCGGCTATTTTACCCAGTTCTGCCTGACTGTCATGACAAACCAGATAAAATGCATTCTTGCTGACCAGTACATCATTAAAAGGGCAAACCAGACGGCCTGCCTCAATTTCGGACTGCGCCATCACGTTGTTCGCCAACGCCACGCCCTGTCCGTGAATGGCAGCCTGTAGCACCATCGCACTATGGCTAAAAATGGGGCCCTGCTGCACGTTTATATGACTAAGACCTAATTGACGGGTATAAGTTTGCCAGTCGCGGCGAGAGGCATCATGTAAAAGCGTATGCTGCGCCAGGTCAGCGGGTGTTTTCAGCGCCTTGTCGCCTGTTAAAAGCAGAGGCGAACAGACCGGCAGCAGATATTCTGCGTATAATTTCTCGACACGCAAGCCCGGCCAGTTGCCGCGACCATAAAAAATGGCGACATCCACATCATCGGCCAGCTTGTCTTCCTGACGATCCACCGCCTGGATTCGAACGTCGATCCCCGGATAAGCTGAGTTAAAGCTTGAGAGTCTTGGCACCAACCACTGAATGGCAAAACTGGGCAATAAACTAACAGTCAGGGCACCTTTTGCACTGCGGGCCTGCAGCTTACGCGTGGCTTCCGTGAGCTGGGAAAAAATCTCTTTAATATCCTGAAAATAGCTCTGCCCCTCTTCGGTCAGCAGCAAGGAACGATTGCGTCGGCGGAACAGCTTAAGGCCCAGGAAATCCTCCAGGGACTTGATTTGGTGACTTACTGCGGCCTGTGTCACAAAAAGCTCATCTGCCGCACGGGTGAAGCTCAGGTGACGTGCTGCTGCATCAAAAACGCGTAATGCATTAAGGGGTGGCAATCGCTTTGACATGGTTATCTGGCTTAGATGTTAACGGAATTTAACAAACAGGAAACAACGTTTAACCTATTAGTTTTTTTTATCTGAGCCATTATAATTTGTCCGTTGAGGAACTACCAGCAAATACCTATAGTGGCGGCACTTCCTGAGCCGGAACGAAGAGCTTTTTTCGGAATGCGTGTTCTGAAGGGCTTTTGGCTTACGGTTGTGATGTTGTGTTGTTGTGTTTGCAATTGGTCTGCGATTCAGACCACGGTAGCAACGCTACCAATTTTTCACTTCCTGTACATTTACCCTGTCTGTCCATAGTGATTAATGTAGCACCGCCAATTTGCGGTGCTTTTTTTTCGCCTGCGATCGGTTAATGCTCGATCTCTTTCATCTCTTTCACGTCCGTGCGGTTGATCTGCTGCTTGTTCCCGTTAGCATCTTTGTACGAAATCATCCCGGTATCGTTATCGGTAGTCGGTTTCCCTTCCGAAACGATAGAACGACCATCGTTTGTGTGCATCACGTAGTTGTTACCAGAACAGGCGCTCAGGGCAAAAGTAAACGCACAGGCAGAAATGATTGCAGCTGTCTTATTCATGATTATTCTCCTTTAGCAATTAATGCTATTCAAACCTCGATTTATAACAGGCTAAAACATCCGCCTAACACTATTTAGCATAACCTGCTTTTTCGAGGTCGCCAGGATAAGCAGACAAATCTGATAGATATCAACCTCCTTGCCCTGCCGCTGAAATTGCGCGACGATCTCTCTATCGACACGAGGAATTCCATGAACGCTTTCAGTCCTGCGCAGTTTCGCGCACAGTTTCCGGCGCTGGCCGATGCCGGTATTTATCTTGATAGCGCCGCCACGGCCCTGAAGCCCCAGGCGGTGATCGAGGCCACGCAGCAGTTCTACAGCCTGAGCGCCGGCAACGTACATCGCAGCCAGTTTGCCGAAGCGCAGCGCCTGACCGCGCGCTATGAAGCCGCACGCGATCAGGTTGCACGCCTGATCAATGCCGAAAGCGGGAAAAATATCGTCTGGACGCGCGGTACGACTGAAGCCATCAATATGGTGGCCCAGTGCTATGCCCGCCCGCTGCTGCAGCCAGGGGACGAGATCATTGTCAGCGAAGCAGAGCACCACGCTAACCTGGTGCCGTGGCTGATGGTGGCTGAGCAAACGGGCGCGCGCGTTATTAAGCTCCCGTTGAGTGCAGACTTTCTGCCTGACGTGGCCCGTCTCCCTGAGCTGATTACCCCCCGCAGCCGTATTCTGGCGCTGGGGCAGATGTCCAACGTCACCGGCGGCTGTCCGGATCTGGCTCGCGCCATTGAGATTGCCCATGCCAGCGGCGTGGTGGTGATGGTCGACGGTGCTCAGGGCGTGGTTCATTTCCCCGCTGATGTGCAGGCGCGGGATATCGACTTCTACGCCTTCTCCGGGCACAAACTCTACGGGCCAACCGGGATTGGCGCGCTGTACGGTAAGCCAGAACTGCTGGCAAAAATGACGCCGTGGCTCGGCGGCGGCAAAATGATTACCGAAGTGACCTTCGACGGTTTTAAAACGCAGGAGGTGCCTTACCGTCTGGAAGCGGGCACGCCGAACGTGGCCGGGGTCATCGGCCTGAGCGCCGCACTTGAATGGCTGGCGGAAACGGACGTGGTTCAGGCGGAAAGCTGGAGCCGAGGGCTGGCGACGCTGGCTGAGGAAGAACTGAAAAAACGCCCGGGTTTCCGCTCGTTCCGCGTTCAGGATTCCAGCCTGCTCGCCTTTGATTTTGCTGGTGTGCATCATAGCGATATGGTGACGCTGCTGGCCGGGTACGGCATTGCCCTGCGCGCCGGACAGCACTGCGCCCAGCCGCTGCTGGCGGCGCTCGGCGTCAGCGGTACGCTGCGCGCCTCGTTTGCGCCGTATAATACCCAAAGCGATGTCGATGCGCTGGTTAGCGCCATTGACCGCGCCCTTGAAATACTGGTGGATTAATGACTAGCGCTGCTTTAGCCGGACATCCGTTTGGCACGGTCATCACTGAAGAGACCTTAAAACAGACCTTCGCCCCGCTCCAGCAGTGGGAAGATAAATATCGTCAGCTGATCCTGCTGGGTAAACAGCTCCCAGCTCTTTCCGACGATCTTAAAGCGCAGGCGAAAGAGATTGCGGGCTGTGAAAACCGCGTCTGGCTGGGCGTGAGCGTCTCCGGCGAGAAGCTGCATTTCTTCGGCGACAGCGAAGGGCGCATCGTCCGGGGCCTGCTGGCGGTCCTGTTAACCGCTATTGAGGGGAAAAGCGCGGCGGAATTGTTAACGCGCTCGCCGCTGGCGCTGTTCGACGAGCTGGGGCTGCGCGCGCAGCTTAGCGCCTCGCGCGGTCAGGGCCTGATCGCGCTCAGCGACGCGGTGCTGGACGCCGCACGTCAGGCTCAGGCCTGACGTTCCGCCTTCGCCATCATCTTCTTCAGGGCGTGAGAGACCGCCACAAAGCCAAAAGAGGCGGTTACCATGGTGGCCGCTCCAAAGCCTGACGCGCAGTCCATGCGTTTTGGCCCTTCCGCCGTGCTTTTCATCGCACAAACTGAACCATCCGCCTGCGGGTAGACCAGCGCTTCGGTGGAGAACACGCAGTCGACGCCCAGCTTGCCCTTGCTGTTCTTCACCACATTGAAGTCGCTCTTCAGGCGTTCACGCAGCTTGGCAGCCAGCGGATCCTGAATGGTTTTCGCCAGATCGGCAACCTGGATCTGCGTGGGATCGATTTGCCCGCCCGCGCCGCCGGTCGTGATCAGCGGCACCTTGTAACGACGGCAGTATGCGATCAGCGCCGCTTTAGGCCGCACGCTGTCGATGGCGTCAATCACATAGCTGTAGCCTTTGCTCATGTACTCCGCGACGTTATCTGCCGTCACAAAGTCGTCGATCACCGTCACCCGACACTCCGGATTGATGAGACGAATGCGCTCCGCCATCACCTCGGACTTCGCCAGGCCGACGTTATCACGCAGGGCGTGGATCTGACGGTTAGTGTTGGTCACACAAACGTCATCCATATCAATCAGCGTGATTGCGCCAATCCCGGTTCTAGCCAGCGCTTCCGCCGCCCAGGAGCCGACACCGCCAATGCCCACGACGCAGACGTGCGCATCCGCAAACAGCTGCAGGGCTTTTTCACCATAGAGACGTGCCGTGCCGCCAAAACGCTGGCGCCAGGCATCGCTGATTACCACAGACATAAAACCTCAGATGTAAAAAGGGTGAGGTTTTCCTCACCCTGAACAGTAATCCGTATTGCGCTCAGAATACCACAATCAGCCGCTGAATACGTTTCCGGTGCCCGGCGCGGCCTTCAGCACCCATACGCGTCCGTAGTGGTTATACCAGCCTGCACGGTGACCGGCATCCGGGCCAATGCCCTGATAGATATCAAAGTGCTGGCCCTTAATCGCTCCGCCCACATCCAGGGCTACCATCAGACGCAGCTCATATTTGCCGTTGAACTTGCCGTTGTTGTCGAGCAGAGGGACTTCCGCCAGCAGCGTGGTACCCGCAGGAATGATAGAACGATCCGATGCCACCGACGCGCGGCCAATCAGCGGCACGGCGCTGGCCCCTTTCACCGGCGCGAAGTTTTGCGGCTTGAAGAAGACGAACGATGGGTTCTGCTCCAGCAGCTCGCGCACCTCGGCTTCACTGTGCTTTTCGCCCCACTCGCGGATCGCCTGCATCGACATATCTTCTTTTTTCACTTCGCCGCGGTCAATCAGCACCTTACCGATGCTGCGGTAGGCATGGCCGTTTTTCCCGGCATAGCTGAAGAAGTTAAGCGGTGAACCGTCGCCAAAATCAATGTAGCCGCTGCCCTGCACGTCCATGATGAAATTATCCATCAGGGAGTTGCTGTAGGCCAGGACGTAGTTTTCGCTCAGCGCACCGGCGTAGATTTCGGCGCGGGACGGCAGACGGCCGCGTTTTGGCGGCATACGGTAGATAGGGTACTGGAACTCGCCCTGGCGCGTGTGTCGCGCCTGAACCACGGGCGTGTAATAGCCGGTGAACTGGACGTTGCCGTAGTTATCCGCCCCTTCCATTTGCCAGGCATCAATACCAAACTGGCGCATGTTGCGCGTATCGCCGCCCGCCTTCAGCCAGTCCTGTACCGCGCTATAAACATTGTTCTGTGAGCTATACAGACGCGGCGACGCGTTGCGGATCTGGTAGACCTGCTCGGAGAAATCACCGGCGTTGATCGGCGCGCCAACGGCGTCAGGCTGATTAACTAAAGAGAAAGGCTGGGATAACTTCCCGTCTTTATACTGCTGACCGCGATCGGTCGGTTTGGAAGAACAGGCCGCAAGAATCGCTACCATTGCGCCCGCCATCAGATACTTCGCCCAACGTCCTTTCATTATATCTCGTCTTTAAGTTGACCATTTCCGCGTGATGAAGATAACAAACCGACAAAGCGAATGAAATGCGATCGCATGCCCTTTGGCAAATTCAGAGCAAAAAATAGTCTAAATGTCGCAATGCCGTTCACTTTACATACAAAGTTAATGATTTATGTGAAAAAGGGGTTGCATCACAAACCTATCCGAGTATAGTGCGCTTCCACGGACGCGGGGTGGAGCAGCCT